>JAAUOU010000141.1 GCA_012034765.1 Pleurocapsaceae cyanobacterium CSU_1_1
AAATCGTATATATATATATCTGTTAGAAGTTTGTAGGAAGTATACTTTATGAATAATAAACCTATGACCTATGGTGCGATCGGTTTTATCTCAGGAGTTGTCCTAGTTATTCTAATCGGTTTGATTGGAATGTCTGGGATGATGTGGTTTGGCAGAGGGAGAATGATGAATGACTGGTTTGGCGGACGATACGGCAATTGCAATTATCCCCAACTACCTCAAAATCCAGGCTCTACTAATTGAACCTCCCATCACTAAAAGTGCCCTAAAGGATACAGCTTCGCATAAGGGATTCCCATAAAGAAAGATAAACAAAAATTTTAGTACCAAATTGGTTTTATTGCCCAGTTAATAGATCCTTGCTCTGAAATTAACTAATTAACCTAAAAAAGCTAGTTAATCATGACTACCCATCCACCGATTTGGTCTTTAAATGCCGAGGAAGCTTATTTATCTCTGGCTACTACTGCCCAAGGACTTGCCGATAGTGAAGCGGAAGTTAGATTGAAACAGTATGGTGCAAACGAACTGCCCGAACCGCCACGGCGATCGCTTTGGCTACGTTTTCTCGACCAATTAACCCATTTTATGGCTTTGCTACTGTGGGTAGCTGGTATTCTCGCTTTTATCTCTGACACTCCAGAATTAGGTTGGGCAATCTGGGCAGTAATTTGGATTAACGCTATTTTTAGTTTTTCGCAGGAGTTTCAAGCCGAAAAAGCCTTAAATGCTTTAAAAAAAGTTTTGCCCGCCCAAGCTAAAGTTTATCGTAGTGGCATTTTACAGACTATTCCCGCTCGCGAGCTAGTTAATGGTGATGTAATTCAATTAGAAGAAGGCGATCGCATTTCTGCCGATGCTCGTTTGGTGGCTGCGGAGAGTTTTTATGTGGATGTCTCGGTACTCACGGGGGAATCTTTACCAGTCAATCGTCATGCTCGTCCCGTACGTCCTCGTCCTGTTATACCAATGCGTAATGGAACGCCGTTAAAACACCCAGGGGAAGAATCTTTACAAGAGCGGGTCAGACCAGCAGAAATCGCCAATCTGGTACTGGCAGGTTCTACGGTAGCTTCAGGTCGAGCCACGGGAATAGTCTACGCCATAGGCGATCGCACGGAATTTGGTCATGTCGCCCATCTAACTACCACAGTTAAGCGAGAACCCAGCACCCTAGAAGTTCAGATTGCCAAGATCGTTCGGTTTATTACGGCACTGGCAATTAGCATGGGTGCAATTGTATTTTTGCTAACCTACTTTTTAGTGGGGATGGAAGCCAAAGAAAGTTTTATTTTTGCGATCGGCATTATTGTCGCGTTTGTCCCCGAAGGACTATTGCCGACGGTAACTTTGTCCTTGGCAATGGGAGTACAGCGCATGGCGAAATCTAATGCCTTAGTGCGTCGGCTCTCAGCGGTTGAAACCCTCAGCGCGATCACCGCTATATGCACCGATAAAACAGGAACTTTAACCAAAAATGAGATGACCGTCCGCAGTCTCTGGCTACCAAGCACAACGGATGCTTATATTGAGGTTACGGGAGCTGGATATGAACCAACGGGAGAAATTAATCTTCCTCGTGAGAGTCAGGCACAAGAACAAGTTCGGTTACTGTTAGCTGGTGCAGCACTGTGTTCCAATGCTCGTTTAGTTCATCTTACTCAACCGAGTCGCTGGCAAGAAATTGGCGATCCTACCGAAGCAGCGTTGTTAGTAGCAGCAATGAAGGCGGGGTTGGAGCTAGAAACATTACAGAGTCAATCTCCCCGACTGCGGGAAGTCCCTTTTGATTCTCGTCGTCGCCTGATGAGTGTGGTGCTAGATTGGCATTCGCAACTATGGCAAAATGAACATCAATATATTTGCTTTACTAAGGGCGCACCTTTAGAAGTTTTACGCCACTGCAATTGGACTCTACGAGATAATAAGCTGATTGAACTTACCCAAAGCGATCGCACTACCATAACCACAGCTAATGATAATCTGGCACGTCAGGGTTTTCGCGTATTGGGAGTTGCTGTCCGTCAAGGAGACAAGGAACTGCTAGAAAAGACATCGGCACAACTAGAGCAAGACCTCATCTTTATGGGTTTAGTAGCCATGTTCGATCCTCCTCGGACAGAAGTTGAAAAGGCGATCGCCCAATGTCATCAAGCAGGAATTAGCGTGACGATGATTACGGGAGATTACGGCTTAACCGCCGAAGCGATCGCCCTGAAGATTGGTTTAGTGGAAAATAAAGCTAGGGTAGTTACAGGAGAAGAATTAGGGCATTTATCTGAGGCGCAACTACGTCAATTAATTCATCATCGTCGGCAGCAACTTATCTTTGCTCGCGTGATGCCAGAACAAAAACTCCAGATTGTCAAAGCCTATCAAAGTCTCGGTCATGTGGTGGCAGTAACAGGAGATGGGGTCAATGATGCCCCTGCCCTACAGGCTGCTAATATTGGGATTGCCATGGGCATGAGCGGTACTGATGTTGCCCGCGAAGCAGCAGATATCGTATTACTGGATGACAACTTTGCCACTATTGTTAAGGCGATCGAGCAGGGACGAGGGGTTTATCAGAATATCCGTAAGTTTATGACCTATATTCTGGCTTCCAATGTGGCGGAGATTGTCCCGTTTTTAGCTATGGTGATCTTTAAAATTCCCCCAGCTTTGGTTGTCTTGCAAATTCTGGCGATCGATTTGGGGACAGATATGATTCCCGCTCTCGCATTGGGGGCAGAAACACCAGAAACAGGAATTATGCAACAGCCACCCCGTAAAAAATCGCTGCCCCTGCTCGATCGCTCTTTATTAGCTCGTGCCTATGGCTTTTTGGGATTAATTGAAGCAGCATTGGGGATGAGTGCGTTTTTCGCTGTCTGGTGGAGCTATGGCTACAGTTTTGCCGAACTTCAAGCCGTGAGTGGGTCGATTTTAGCTCATTCAGCCGAGCCGACAACTAGAGCAATTTATCAACAGGCTACCACGGCTACTCTCGCTACGATCGTCGCTTGTCAGGATGGCAATGTCTTTGCTTGTCGTTCGGAACAAACTTCGATTTTAAAATTAGGATTTTTGAGCAATCATTTAATTTGGCTGGGCATTGCTACGGAGTGGATTTTGATTCTCTGTATTATTTTTCTCAAGCCTTTAGAAAACATTTTTGGTACTGCACCCTTAGAGATTTGGCAGTGGCTATTGTTGTTAATTTGTCCGCCTATCTTGTTAGCAGCAGACGAACTACGCAAACGCTTTTTCCGCAAATAGTTACAGGAAAGCCTACGCAAATTCCAGTAGCTCGATGAATTTCGTTAGCCAAAGCTTGTATAATCTCGTTACTTACTCGATGGAAAGTCTTGGCTCGATCGCCAAGAGGAAAAGAATCGCTAGGACTGAAATTGTCCCGCGTCTCTAACAAATGTTACGGAGGTTTGGGGCGAGTAGGTGTATTGAGTTGAATTTCATCGGGATTAAGCGATCGCATCAAATCTATATATTTATTTCTGGCATCTATACTTACGAGCGAGCGCACTGGTTAATTCATACTGTCAAGTTTTTTTTAGCGATGAGTATGACCATCCGAACATTCTGTAACTTCCTTATCTTTCCAGGGTTCAAAAATCACTGAATCTTCAAACAATTCTTGAGGGCTAATTGTGGCATTAGGACGTTTCAGAATTCCTTGATCTTTATATTCGGGTTGCTCGTCTAAAGCATAAGCAGCCAATTCACTACAAATCCATTTATTAGGATCGTTAAAAATTTCAGCTAACTTATCTTCAAATTTTCCTTGTAACAAACGATCTAAAAAAACGTCCTGGAAAACTGCCAGATAGAGCTTGAGTGAGAATTGATTTAAAGTCGTATTTCTTCCCGACTTCTCGTCTAACTGTTTGAATAATTCGGTTAGTAATTTCATCGGTTAAGTTTTTGGGTTGGCGGAAGAAGATTTGACAGGTATTTTTACCAAAATAGTTCTGAAGCGTTCCCTCTTTCACACAATTTTCTCCTGCATCAGCTTCAATACAGCTATCTTCACCTGTAACAATGAGTGCATGGGTTGCATAGATATCACTCATGCTTGCCCAGTGGGTAAAATGGACAATTCCTTCGGCAATAAAGTTACCTTTATCATAGGTAAAACCAATGTAGCCTTTATTATAGTTAACGCCATAAACTGGCTTGACGGCTGTAATTTGAAGTTTTGGTTTGTGAAGTATCCTAGTCATTTTCTAGACCTCCAAAGTTAGTTAATTTAATGAATTTTTTAATCTTTGAGCCAGATTTCTAATTGTCCAGATGGGACTCTGTAGCCTCTGGTTGATAGATCTATTAAATCTTCGTCTTGAATACGAATACCTGTCTTATTTTTTAATAAATCTCGTAAATTCTGAGCTAGTATTAGGTCTGCTTTATTTGCATATCGGATCTCGTTTTTACTAATTCTTTGAACTTGTTCAATTCCTGGAGCAGAAATATTTTCGTTTTGTAGAGCTTTCTGAAGTTTCTCTGCTTTAGCTTTATCGCTTCTATATTGGATATAAACAAGTTTGACACCATTTAATCTTGAATTTTCAGGTGTTGCAGTTGATGGTTGGATGACAGCGAGAAGCTCAGAAATATTGGCTTTTTGGGCGATTTTTTCTTTTGAAGATTGAAGGTTTGGCTCGGAAGGTACTAAATTATTGAGATCGTCAATATCTGGTTGAAATTTATTGTAATAATACTTGTCATTTGTTCTGTGAATGATAATTTTTTTGCCACATCGGTTTCCGATAGATTTGGAGATCGACCTTGTTTTTTTGCATCTAATATGGCTCTCTCCGTCAAAAATTCTGCTATGTTTAAAACTTGATCTTCTTCTAGAACTTTTGGATCTAATTCATTTTCACATCCCCATCTCCAGAGTATGGTGCATTTCTCTTTTTCTGGTATGGCTGCATTTAAGGCAATTAATGCTATATCTCGTTTGGTATTAATTGCAACAAGTTGATCGGTGAGAGACTGAATGAGTTGACCTCTTTGCATAGATTGGGAAATATTATCCGCACCATATCCAATAACTATTGGAATGGCAACTAAAACAACACTGCCCACAAACTTGTTGATAATCTCAAACTTATCCCAATTATCTCTTGGTAATTCTGGCATCTCAAAATCTCTACTTTTTTCTTAGCAAAACATTCAAAAAAGCTTTGCATTCGTATTCTTATTTATTAGCTTCAACATATTTGTGTTTGAGTAATTCTCGGAATTCAGGCATAGTCATAGATAATGCACCACCAGGATCGTTTTTAGCACCTGGACGACCTCCTTCATCGCAACATTCATCATGACCTTTAACATCATCAAAGGAAAAAACATCAGGAGCTTGAGATTTGAGCCACAAAAGCAATTCAATTAAAGACTCTTCTTGAGCAAAGGTATATTTTTGATACCATCCTTCTCGTCGCGAACCATTTTGCGTCACATAACGCATTTGTGATTCATCGAAGTATTCGCTGGGTGAACTATGAAACCAGGCTTTAAATTTGCGAACTCCGTTGACAGTTACAGGGTTACATCTTCCGGCTGCAATAATTTCTAAACCTATACTGTAATTTTGATGACAGGTTCCACTATGGCATCCTCCACGATTTAAAGGAAAAGCTTGGTAAACCTTGCCATTACGCCCCATTACAAGACAGGGAAAACCCACTGTATCTAAAAATTCTACCGTCCCTTCAGGGTTATCTCGTCCAGCTGTAAAGTGAACAACAGCTCCTTTAGGGTATCCTTGGGGATAAGTCCACTGTGTAGGAATTTCACTCATCCGTTTGGCGAAAGGAATCCATAGTGTTTTCGGTTCTTTTGTTGATTGTAGCTGGTGAATTCTCAACCAGACATCAATATCCACTACTCCGTCAGGAGTTAAATCAAGGCGTTTTTCAACAGCTATAACAGCTGCTTTAGTTTTAGGTCCAAAAATACCGTCAACCTTAAGTCCTGTAACATTATGCTCGTTTAGTTCTCTTTGTATCTGTTTGACTTTCTCCCCTCGATTTCCTTCTCGTAATTCTGAGTAGTTGTCGTCTTTGAGCAGTTCAACAGCTTCGGGATAGAGCTTTTTCATGATGTACTCATGGTAGTTTAACCCTCCGTGTTTAGCTTTCCAATCATCTTTATAGCCAGATGGACACCAAATTGGACTAATGAAAGCGAGAAACTCCGCAACACTACCACTATGATCCCGCCATCCTTTGTAGGGGAATCGCTCTAAAAATCGCCAATATCCACGTACTGCATCGACTTTGCTAGCAAATTTACAAAAATCTGCTCCTCCTGTTGGTTCGGATGAGGTTTCATAATAAACTGGTGTAGCAATTTCTCTCATCTCATCACGCCATTTCATTCCATGATAATTATTATGGATTTTTGCTAAATCGCTTGTTTCCCGTCCACTTTCTAGAATGGCTTGAGCAAGACAGGCACTTGCTAAGTGTGGAAACTCTATTTCTGTATGAGCTATTGCGTCAATAAATTCTTGCCAACTCATAACTTAAATCCTCCTAACTTTCCATTTTATTCTTGTAGAAATTAAAGTTCTAAATTGGGAAATTTTGCTTCAATCTCTTGCTGTAATTGATTCATTTTTGATATTTCTTCAGGAGTACGGTTGTCTCCTGATAGTGATTTCGATATTTACCGAAGATATCGCAAATAATCATTTGAGAGCATGTTACACCTGAATGATAATTAGATGATTAATGCGATCGCCAATTTTTCATCTAATACGAACTAGATTTGCGGTGCATAGACTGCGTATCCACGAGGTGGTGCAAAAAAATTGAGCGCGACCATCAGCATAAGCGCGTTGGTTATGAGGGGTAGCGATTGGCTGAGAACTCCACCAAGCGACGGGTTTAAAATCGACATTCTGCCATTTGGTTGATACCCATGCACCATTCCAATGATCGCCTCTGTTATTGAGAACGAAAACTAAGCCAGGTTTATCATCCCAGCCAGTTCGTTGCATGATATACAAATTGTCGTCTACCCAGAGAATATTGGTAGATCCAGCGGCAAGAGTTTCGTGAACCTTCACCAGTGCGGTAATGCCATTGGGTGTTCCTTCTTTAGCTAAACCCCAATTGTAGTAGTCTTGCCAAAAACACAGGGATAGCCTTCATGAGTGAGAATGAAGCTGTAACCGAGAAGTTTATCATTAACAATTGGGGAGCTATCTCCACCTCTAAAATCATGGTTATCAACAAAAGTAACCGCGTTAAAGGGATTATCTTTAAATACAGTTTTGATCGCTAAGTAATTCTCGCAGACTAAATCCAAATTTATCGCAGAGATCTTTTAATTTATATCTTAGAGGAAAGTCAAAAGCATCAACTGGATTGTCGTTCCATTCGTTTACCTCTTTGAGCCAGTCTTCGATTTCGCGATCGCTTGACCAGTTTTCGGCAACACCATAGGGCTTAAATAACTGGTCGTTTTTGGTATATCTTCCCTCTTGGATTGCTTTAGTTACCCAAGTACCGTAACCTTTAACAAAGTCATACCGAAATCCATCAAAGCCAATTTCTTCTAGCAGCCATTGGGCTAAATTAAAAAGTTCTATATAGACATAGGGATTACGATGGCAGAGGTCTGGCATATCGCCAAAGGTTGCACCATCCCAGGTTTCGTAAGAACTAGGGTGAAAACATTTCCAATCCCGCAGAAATTTGCCACTTTTTACCTTATTAAACTCTGTCCATCGAGATTTTCCGTCTATTGGATTAACTTTTGCTTCATCTGCACCATTATTGTGATTGATAACCATATCAGCAATGACGGTTAGATTATGTGAGTGTGCTAAATCAATCAAATCGAGTAGTGCTTGCTTGGACCCAAACCATGTTTCAACCTGATCTTTTTGGTCATACTCACCAAGATCGTAATAATCGTAAGGATCGTAGCCCATAGATGGACCACCAATATTTGCCACTTTGTGTACGGGGGGAAGCCATAAGGACGAAAAGCCTGCTTCAGCCAAAGAAGGAATTTTTTCCTGAATGTAGTTCCACCAAGCAAATTCTTTATTATCCACTTTGGGACAATCCCAGTAGAAAGCCTGCATCATTACTCCCATGTTTCTCCTCCTTCTAAATATGTCAGGTAAAGTTTATTAATGAAACCTAGTTCCTACTAAAGAGTTAAAGCTTTAGGAATTGGACCTTGACCATTGTGTTGTTGTAAGGGGATGATGTTTAGATTCAGACTTACGTAGTCATTCCCTACTGTGTATGAACGATTTATATGGTAGGGAACGGGATATCCTTACAACCATGACCCCCAGGAAACCAAACCTGAGTGACCTGATCATCCTTGGTGGCTTCCATTCGGGTTACATCAAAAACTTTGCGGATTTCATCGATCGCCACTGCATGGAAAGCTTTCTCGATGGTAGGATTAACTTTAGGGTCATAAAACCGATATCTTTGATTAAACTTTTCGTCTAATTTGAGGGAATGAATGAGATCGGGGATACCTAATGAAGCCACTGTATCCCAACAACATAAAGCCTTAATCGGAACTTGTTGACCATATTTTTCACGGAAAGCGATCGCATTTGTACCGCTAGGAGCATTATCTGGATTTTGTTTTTCTCGATAAAATTCGTAAGCTTTAGGTATTTTGCGGATAAATTGTCTGTATAATAAGCCAGAATTGTAAATTAATCCTGCTAAACAACGTACAGTGTAAGCGCCGCGACTAAAGCCAAATAAATAAATTTCATCATCTGGTTCATAATTGAGGCAGAGAAAACGATAAGCATCCTGAATCTTATGGTCGATTCCTAAACCTAAAGCACCTCCCCCGATTTTAATTAAAGTATCAATCAGAGAATGCCCAGTATCTATTTGTTTAGTTCCAAGTCCCTCATCGTAATAAACGATTTGGTGGATATGATGATTATTAAAACTATCGAGTGGCTGAATAGCTTGAGCCATTTTAACAACGTTAGTGGGATAGTTTTTGGCTAAATCCTGCCAAGTGCCATCAGAACAGACGATTAAGCGACGTTTCATTTTTACTAACTCCCCTTAGACCTTAGATATAAATTAATCTAGGCAATTTGCTTAATTAAAAAATTCCAATTGAGGCGATCGCTTCTAAATAAGAACTCATATCCTTATTTAGTCAACTTGAGCTTAACTTAAATACTCTTTTTGACTGAATAACTATTTAAGAAAATAAAATTGCGTTTAAGCGTAAATGAAAATACAAATATCCGTATCAAATTAGATGAAGAATTTAGATAAAATATCATGCTACTGATTTAATCTAAG
>JAAUOU010000029.1 GCA_012034765.1 Pleurocapsaceae cyanobacterium CSU_1_1
TTGGTGACCAATACTGACCCCGACCCAGTGAAAGCTTCTCTTCGACAATATGAGCTTAAAACTTATCGCATCGAGTTTAAAGTTACTACTCACGTCTGGGCTTATTAAACTTTTGTCAGTCAATCAGAGCATGGGGATGTAAGGATTCAGGTGGGGGTTGAAGAAAACAAGCAATGTAGGTAATGATTAAGCAGTTTTTAAGTTGTGCAAAGAAATTTAACAATACTTGTGAATTTTTCGTAAACCGCATTTTAATCAAGGGGATCATGCGCTACAGTAATGTATAGATAAATAAATAATTCTTATGTAACCAATAAGTGCAGTTTATCTTGATACTTAACTACTTGTATTTGCATGTTGCGATCGCCTATCAGAACCAGGTAAAGCTTATGTTTTTAGTCTTATTATTTGTCACAGCCCTAACTAGTATTATGATTTACCTTCGTACAGATAATGATATCTTTGGTTTACTAGGAGTAGTCATGTCACTAACCTGTCTGATCTGGGGTTTAGTAATTGCTCATTGGTCGGTTCATATACTGGCATTATTCGCTTTATTATTCTTTGGTAAGCCAGTCGCTGTCGCTACGGTAGAATCTCGGCACAGATAAATCGGACAAGCAATATTTTATTCGAGCGATAATTTACAATCAATAATGGATCTAAGTTATCACTTTTTTTGGTGTCTATAAGTGAAAGAGTTCATCCAAAAGATCTCAAACTAATAATTCTCAAGTGTCAAATCCTTACAGTTGGCTCAATAAATCTTTGGATACAATCCATCGGGCAAATTGGTATCGCTCAGTTAAGGCGATCGCAGGTAAACCAGGAGCAGTTATAGAATTAGAGGGAAAACTCGTAATTAATTTTGCCAGTAATGATTATTTAGGACTGGCTAGCGATCAAAGATTAATTGATGCTGCGGTGACTGCAACTCAGGCTTACGGTACGGGTAGTACTGGTTCTAGGTTATTGAGTGGACATAAAGAACTACACCGAGAATTAGAACAGGCGATCGCTGCTTTAAAACAAACGGAAGATGCATTAGTATTTAGTTCTGGTTATTTGGCTAATTTAGGAACAGTATCGGCTTTAGTAGGGCAACAAGATCTAATTGTAGGAGATCGTTATAATCACTCCAGTCTGAAAAAGGGCGCAATTTTAAGTGGTGCAACAACTATTGATTATCTTCATAACGACATTGCAGACTTGCAGGACAAATTAATTAATCATCGCGCTTTATATCGTCGGTGTTTAATTACTACCGATAGCGTTTTTAGTATGGATGGCGATTTATGTTTATTACCTGAATTATTGGCGATCGCTGAAGAGCATGCCTGTATGCTATTAGTAGATGAAGCCCATGCAACAGGCGTAATGGGTAATACTGGTGCAGGCTGTGTCGAACACTATAACTGTACAGGTCAAACCTTAATTCAAGTTGGTACTCTCAGTAAAGCTTTAGGGAGTTTGGGCGGATATGTGGCGGGAAGTGCCGAATTAATTGATTTTTTGCGCAATCGTGCAGCCACCTGGATTTATACCACCGCCTTGTCTCCTGCCGATACCGCAGCAGCGCTTACAGGGATTAAAATTGTTCAACAAGAACCCCATAGAAAAGAGCAACTTTGGCACAATATCAACTATCTTAAACAGAGGCTATTCCATTTAGAACTATTACCATCCCAATCACCCATTCTCTGCCTCAAGCTTGATACTCCCGAAACAACATTAAATCTTGCTCAAAGACTGATTGATGGGGGTATTTTTGCCCCCGCGATTCGCCCCCCAACAGTGCCAACTAGTCGTATTCGCTTATCTTTAATGGCTACTCATAAACAGCATCATCTTGAGATGCTGATTGAAAATCTAGACAGATATTGGAGTTATGGCAACTAGAAAAATCCAGAAGATGGAATGTCATGGTTTCATCGAGGTTTACTATTATCCGAAACAGAACAATATACTGAAGCAATTGAGAGCTACGATTTGGGCATAAAATATGGATGGTTTTTAAAGTTGATTCGGCGTTTGATAATATTCGCCAAAATCAACAATTTAAATTGTTAGTTGAATAATTTTTTCAGTTCTTTTTGATTATTTCCCGACAAGTCTAATTATCCTGCCAGCTTAGACATATAGGTAGAATCAGGTAACACTTCAGCGTGGGGATATTTTTCTGAAACCATCTTTCGAGTAATCAGGCAATGGCTAACATTTTTCTGAGAAGGTAATTCATACATCAGATCTAACATTAATTCCTCAATTATTCCGCGTAAAGCTCTTGCACCAGTTTTGCGTCGATAGGCTTCTGAGGCGATCGCTCTTAAAGCATTTGCTTCAAATTCTAGCTCAACGTTATCGAACCGCAAAAGTTCTTGATATTGTTTGGTTAAGGCATTACGAGGCTGAGTCAATATATCCAGCAAAGCTTCTTCTGTGAGAGAATTTAGGGTTGTTACTATCGGTAATCTTCCTATAAGTTCAGGAATTAAGCCAAATTTAACCAAATCATCAGATTCAAGATGCTGCATCAGATTGTTTTCTTGAGTTGGATGTAACTTAACTTTTTCGTTCTTGACAAACCCAATCGATTTTTTATGACTGCGTTGTCCGATAATTTTTTCTAGACCAACAAAAGCACCACCACAGATAAATAAAATATTACTAGTGTCAATTTGAATACATTCTTGATTAGGATGCTTGCGTCCTCCTTGAGGAGCTATGTTAGCTACAGTACCTTCTACTATTTTCAATAGTGCCTGCTGTACCCCCTCTCCCGATACATCACGACTAATTGAGGTGTTTTCGCTTTTGCGCGTAATCTTATCAATTTCGTCAAGATAAATAATTCCCCTTTCTGCTTCGGCCACATCTAAATCAGCATTTTGCAGTAATCGTAATAGTACATTTTCTACGTCTTCACCAACATAGCCTGCTTCAGTAAGAGTGGTGGCATCGGCTATGGCAAAAGGTACATGAAGCTGTTGAGCAAGAGTTTGGGCGATTAGGGTTTTTCCTGAACCAGTAGGCCCAATTAAAAGAATGTTAGATTTTTGTAACTGGATGGGATGTTGATTTACTTGATTGCGTTGAGCTTCAAGGATACTAAGACGTTTATAGTGGTTATAAACTGCTACAGAAAGAGTTTTTTTTGCTTCTTCTTGACCAATAATATATTCGTCTAAATGTTGTTTTAGGTCTTTTGGTTTGGGTAGTTGAGCTAAAGAAAAGGATTTATTTACTTCAGAATTAAATTGCTCGCTCCCATGGCTATTACTACTATTACCATCACCATTATTTAGCGATTTTTCTAGCAGTAAATTATTACACAAGCCGACACACTCATTACAAATATTAACCTTTCCTCCCGCAATCAATTCACCAACTTGATTTTGTAGGCGATCGCAAAAAGAACATCTAAGTTGAAAGTCTTCCATTATCATGATTAATTTTGTTTTATTTAAAAAATATTTAATTATTAGTAGTCAGTAAAAACGTGATTACTTACGTGATTGCTTAAGCCGCGTAAGGTAAAGCAGGTATATTTGCTTCGCGATTAACGGTAGTTCTGAGTACGTCCAGAAATTCTTGTTCAATATACGGTTTGCTCATATAAGCACTTGCTCCTAAATGTAAAGCTAGTTGACGATGTTTATCGTTGATACGAGTAGTCAGCATAACCACGGGAATTGCTGAAGATAGAGGTTTTTTGCGTAGTTCATTGAGAAACTCAAAACCATTAAGTCTAGGCATTTCCAAATCACTAACAATTAAATCAACAGTAGAATTTTGTAATAGTAATTCCAGTGCTTCTTTACCATCCCGCGCCTGTAGAACTCGATAACCAACTTTTTTCAGGGTAAGAGTTAAGGTTTTTCGCATCATAGCCGAATCATCAACTACCAACACCGTAGGAATAGAAACATTAGTCGTGGATAAATTTCGGTAAGCATTGATCACTGGTTCAACGGCATTGTTAGATCTACTCTCCTTTTGCTGTTTGGCATGAGCTAGCAAAGCAACCGCATCGATCGCTGGAATTAAATTTCCATCCCCCATCACAGTACAACCATAAACATAGTCAGACTGGGAAACTGCTCTAGCTAAAGGTTTGATCACCATTTCTTGCTCTGTACCAAAACCTTCAACTTCTAAGGCAAAACTAGATTTTTCCGTGGGAATTATCAACATTGCCGAATCATTGGCTAGAGTTTTGTTTTGATTATTGAGGGTAGGATAACGATATTCTAGTAAATCGGACAGTCGATAAACTGGAAGCAACTCGTCTCGCCAAGATAGAATCCTTTCTGTGCCTATTTGCTTAGTTTGAACACTTGTAGTGGGAATAATTTCTTGGATGCTAGCAAGTGGTAAAGCAAGTAAATTTGCCCCAGCTGAACAGACTAATAATTTGGCAATGGTTAAAGTCAGTGGCAGACTTAAAGTAAAGGTTGTTCCTTTTCCTGGCGAAGAGTCAACCAAAACAGTTCCTTTAATAGCTTCTAGTTGAGAACGGACTACATCTAAACCAACTCCCCTTCCTGAAAGTTCGCTAACTTGATCGGCGGTAGAAAAGCCTGGTTCAAAAATATAATTTAGTAGCTGCTCTTGATCAATTTGGCTTAATTGAGCCATGGATAACCAACCTTTATCTACTGCTCGTTGGGCAATTTTCATTAAATCTAAGCCCTGACCATCATCACTGATTTCAATTAGGGTACGATTACCTTGATGAGCAGCATGAATAGTAATGTTTCCCGTTGCAGACTTACCCTGTTGGCGACGAAGTTCGGGTAATTCTACACCGTGATCGAAAGCATTGCGAATTAAATGTAATAGGGGATCATGAAGTTTTTCGAGGATGCCTTTGTCAACTAAAATATCTGTTCCCTTCATCTCTAGACTAACAGGCTTTTGATACTGAGTTGATAAATCCCGCAAAGCGCGTGGAAAATGGTTTAACACATTTTCCAAAGGAAGCATTCGCGCCCACATTAATTCATCGCTTAATTTAGTCAGGATTTGCTCTTGCTGTCTGATGTTTTGATCAGATTGTCGAGTAAACAGAGCCAGATCTTCAACCGCCTCTTCTAACTGCATCATCTCTTCTAGTGCAGTCTGAATTGAAGAATCTTGATCGCCATAGCTATCCATTTCTAAAGAATCAAATAAGCGATCGCTATTTAATAGTTGATTCTTGATTGGAGGGGATGTTGAGGGAGGAAGATTAGAATCAGAGTTGGTACTGCTCAAGTTAATGCTGGTGTTATCTGATAAACCTGTCAAGGCAGTAGTTAAATGTTGAAATTGTTCTAATCCCTGCTGAACTTTACGTACAATTGCCTGTAAATGCTCTTGCTGTAGTGCGAGACTATTGCGATTTATTACTAATTCTCCTACTAAATTGTTCATTTTTTCCAATCGATCGAGATTGACTTTTACCTTTAGGTTGGCAGTAGAATTAAATTTAGTTTTAGATTTAATCTGGGTTTTCTGTTGAGAAGATTTTGTACTATGGGGATTTTTAAATAATAATGGCTGAGAAACTATAGCAGAAGATGTGGCAGAAACTTCTGTCTTAGTTACGGTTTCCGTTTTAGTGAAGACTTCTGATTCACAATCAAAGATTCCCTCGGTTACTAAATTATCTAGAGATCCATCTTCAATTTCTGATAGGGATAAGAAACTTTCTAAATCATCTAAAGACTGATCTAAACTATCTTCATGAAGTATAGTTGGCGTTGCTGTTAATAATTGAGATTCAAAAGTACTGGCAGTAGTCTGATTCTGTTCCTGGGGGGTATCCGATCGCAGTGCTTTTAAAGCCTCTGAAGGACTGCCTCCTGATTGGCGATCGCCTGCTAAAACTAATTCTCTAGCAACCTGAAAATTATCTAATGCCACGGACATAATTTCCAAAATGCGATCGGGATGAGCATCAATGGCATCATTTATCGCTAAACAAATCTCACCAAATCCAGGTAAACCTAAAATTTCGGCAAACCCTGCAAAAACTTCCGCCTGAACGCGTAATTCTCCCTCAACTTCGTGTTTTTGAGGATTTTCTAACACCATCGCTAGACGTTCGATTCCTTGTGCCACATCTACTTCAAAGATAGAAGATACCATATCAACTCCCAGATCAGAGGAGTTGGGAATGTAGTTTTCAGCCTCTTTTAAAACATCTCCCAGTCGGGTTTCTATTTTACTAAAAACAAGATCGGCACTAGCTAAAGCCGACTCTTCTGCAAAACTACCTTGATTAATCTGTTGTTGTAATGGTTCTTTTAAACAGTCATAAGCCTGGAGTAGCCAGGTTTCTAGCTCCGTATCCAACTCTACTTTATCGCTATAGAGTCCTCTTAAAATACTTTCTAAGCGATGTGCAATCATTGCCAGGGCATCTAGTCCCACAGTAGCTGCACCACCTTTAAGGGAGTGGGCAGAGCGCATTAAATCGTGGACTAAGGCGGGGCTAAGTTTTTGTTTTAAATTTAGCAATCCCGTTTCCAGTATCTGTAAAAGCTCTGGAGCTTCTTCTAAAAAAAATTGATAGGTTCGTTGACGAATTTCTGAGTCAATCATAGGTTTTTAATTAGCTATAGGCTCTAATACTAAATCTTGTTGGTATACAACATTTAAAAGTTAAGCAAAGGTAATGAGTAATGGGTAATGGGTAATGGGTAATGCCCGAATTTTGACTTTTGACTTTTGACTTTTGACTTTTGACTTTTGACTTTTGACTTTTGACTTTTGACTTTTGATTTGCGAAGCTTATCCTTTAGGACTTTTGACTTCTGCGAAGCATTACTAGGCTTTAAACCGACTTACACTTGCCTGTAAATCTTCCGCTACTGCTAATAATTCTTTAGTCGAAGCTGATACTAGTTTCGCATCCGTTGAAGTTGTATTTGCCATGGAAGCAACTTCGGCAATAGTTTGAGTAATTTTTTGACTAGCCTCAGACTCTTGAACAGTTTCTTGGGCAATTTCAGCAATTCGACTATTTACCTTTTGACTGGAGATCGCAACTTGATTAAGACTCTGACGAGTTTCATCTACCAATTTAGTCCCAATAACTACTCGCTCAATACCTTCTTCCATTGCTTTAAACACTTCTTTCGTGTCTAGCTGAATGCTGGCGACTATTTTTTCAATTTCAGTTGTAGCTTCAGCCGATTGCTGTGCGAGGATTCTGATTTCGTCAGCTACCGTAGCAAAGTTATGTTCTTCTTCTCCTACACGAGATGCTTCTAAAGAGGCATTAAGAGCTAAGATGTTAGTCTGAGCAGCAAAACCACCGATTAAATTGACGACCTTAGAAATTTTCTGCGAGGATTCTCCTAATCGTTTGACTTTCTTAGCAGTTTCGGCGACTGTTTGGCGAATGTCCATAATTCCTGCGACGGTGCGATCCATTGCTACATCTCCAGTAGCGACTGTTTTTAATACTTCCTGGAAAGTCGTTTCCACCTCTTCAGTATTGATAGCAACAGCCTGGACTGACTTTGCCATAGCTTGAATTTGCTCCAAAGCAGCCGCGATCGCCTTGGACTGTTGAGTTGCTCTCTCGGCAAGAGATTGGGCAAATTCTTCACTATTACTGGAAGATACAGTTATTTGAGTAGTAGATTTTTTAACCTGGAGAACGATTTCCCGCAAACTTTCGACAGTGGAGTTATAAGAATCAGCTAGAGTACCAATTTCTCCCTCCGTTACCGTAGCGCGAATAGTTAAGTCTCCTTGACTAATCGGATCTACCTCCATCAGCAAACTTAACGCTTGACGTTGTAATTCTTCCTTGGCGTTTTTTTGCTGTTGTAGTACTTTAGTTCGCTCTGAGGCAAGTACTACTTGAGAAGTAAGTTGAGTAAAAAAGTCAACTTCTACTTTTTGCCAGATTCGCGATTTACTACATTGTTGAACTATTAATAATTTCTGACTCTGACAATCTTCCCCTGCATAAAAAGGAGCGATTAGTTCAGCTAAAACACTGTATTTTTCTAGCTGTTGAAGATGATTTTCCTCAAGATTGATAACATCAATACTAGAAATTACCTGTACTTTATTTGATTTATTATCAGTAAACAGCTGATCGATATATTCTAAATTAGTATTACTTTCCTTTAAAAAGCTAGCAGATCTACCCATTGTAGATTCGGCGATAATTTTACCTACACCATTTTTTTCTAGACGATAGACAATAGCTCGCTCTACTTTTAAAGCTAAGATAATTTCTTTTAGAGCTATTTGAAATAAATCTTGAGAATTACTTACTCGCGAGAGTTTAAGGGTTAACTCTTTAAGTCGCTTAGAACGCTCGGTTTCTTCTGCTTGATATTGCACAAATGTCCTTAACTTTTTAGCCATTTTGTTAATATTAGTTCCCAAAACAGCTATCTCATCTGCTCCTTGGATCTCCAGCTTCGTACCTAACTCTCCTTGACCAATCTTTTCAACTGCTCCTGCTGCTTGAATAATTGGTAGGATAGCTCGACGGGTAACGGTAGCAGCGATCGCTCCTATAATTAGAGCAGTTAGACCAGTACCCAGGAGCAAAGTTATACGTAATTGTCTCAAGGGGGCAAACGCATCACTTACTGGACGAGATAAGGTAATTTCCCAGCCTGGAGATTTTACTCCTGAAATATTGGTGATCGGCGCAAGACTTGTTAGTATTTCTGTACGATCACTTTGAGAATCATCAATTTTTTTGTCTATAAGAATATCAGTAGCAATCAAAACTGACTCTCCGTTTTGACTATTTCTTTTGGTATCGATTTTTGTTTGTAGCTTAACAAAATTCTCGATATCTTCTCCTACTGGAGCATTGACAAATTCTGATTCATCAGTATCAAAAATGTATCTGTCACTATCAATTAACTTGTATTCCCAGCCTTCTGCTTGAACATATTTAAAAATTTCCTTCCAATTCTTGAGAGGCATTTGTAAACGAACAACTCCAAGTACTTTATTAGTCTGGGGATCTAAAATTGGAGCAGCTACCACCAAGTTACTTTTGTTTAAAGACGAATGGATCTCTGGATCGTTAACCACAGGTGTTTTCAAAGAAATTGCTCGTTGAAAGTAATCATAATTACTATAATTTTCTTGAGCAGCGATTGGCTCAGAAGATTGAGACTGAAGCATTAGATTGCCATCAGTATCAAAAACGGCAACACTATCGTAATTTTCTAATGTGTGGTTAGCAATAAAATCGTTGAGAAATGCTGTTTTTTGTTTCTCTGTAGTTATCTCTTTGATTTGTGGATCGGCTAATAAAGGTGAACTAGAAACTGCATTGGCATCACTAACAACGCGATTAGTAAAAAGACTGACTTTTTGAGCAAGATCTAAAGTTCGACTTTCTTGATCGCTAATGATTTGTTTGCTCAAGGAATGACTTGCCAACTGATGAGCAATTCCCCCCACTGCTGCCATCGGTATTATACTAATCGCTACGGCAAACAAAGTTGCTTTGCGTCGTAAACTCATTTGTCTCCAGTAACTAGTAACACGATCTCCTAAAGAGCTATCTTTGAAGATCGCAGGCTTAGTTTCGGCATGGCTAGAAGAGTTGGGAATTGTAGTCTTTGTGGCTGTAGAATTTTTGGTAGTTGAATTATCACGGTCGTTAGACTCAGCATAATCTGAGTCTAAAAGATTAGTAATCATGGGATTTACTTAGGTAAACTATATAAATTTGCGTTGACTATGGATGAAAAATATACTAAAGATGAGAAGATGAGAGAATTAAAAGTAACCATATTTGCTAATGCAGCACCGATTAATTTGTGGTCTGAGATATTGCTTGCACAATGGCATCTGGCTTTAAAACTGCTAGTAATTCTTGTTCGGACTTTAACCAATAACCCTGTAACACCTTTCCCAATTCTTTATTTTCAGGGGATAAAGAAGGAGGTTGAATTGAATTTATATTCAAGCGTTCCATGTTTCCTACTTGATTAACAACTACTCCAACTGCTTGGTTACTATTGGGGGAAACGAAACTGTAAAATTGCTGCTGTATAGCTTGAAGTCGAGACTTGTTGACCTAAAGGCTGAAGCCCGATTAAGTATCCCAAATCTATTAGCCAAAGAATATTACCCTGCCAATTATGAGTACCCATGATCCAGGGCGACATATAGGGCATGGGTGTAATTTGCTCGGTGGAGATGTTCAATACTTCGCTAAGCTCTTTGATTGGTAGCAGGGCAACTGTCTCAGGACTAATATTTAGTCGCAAAAATTGTTGTTGTTTAGCTAACGTGGAGTCAGAAGGTGGTTGTTTGGAGGGTGCTGGTTTAGCATTACCGTAAAATAAAGCTGTTTCTCCTGACTTGATGGAAAGATTAGATGCCATTTGAATGTGTTCTCTCTGAATTATAAGAAAATTTAAGCGGGAACTAGTTGCCCAATTGTTTGGAGTAATTCATTGTCAGCCAATGGTTTAGTAAGATAAGCAGCAGCACCCTGCCTGAGTCCCCAGAACTTATCGAGTTCAGTTGCCTTGCTAGAGCAGAAAATAATCGGGATTTTACTCATTTCTGGATTAGCTTTGAGATGACGGCAAATTTCAAAGCCACTTCGTCCTGGAAGAATAACATCGAGAATAATAACATCAGGCCGACAACTAGTAATTTTGGCCAGAACTTCTTCCCCATTGTCAATGGTTTGAACTTTAAAGCCAGCACGGTCTAAAATTAGAGCGATCGCCGTGCGTTCTACCAAAGAATCTTCAACTATTAGAGCTGTGTTCATTATTTTTTCTTTTTTGGGTAAATTGTTGAAATAGACGGCGGCCAATAGATGCCAGTTGAAAAAGCTAAAGCTGAAGTTGAAATTCAAAATTTTGTGATTCATCTTACTATTGATAGATCGCGAATTCAGCAATAAAGCGTCACATCCTCTCCACATTTCTCTGCTAGGTAAGTCAGGGACTTAAAACGTAAAGCAACTAGCTGTTCGTAAAAAGGATTAAGCTTACAAAGAGGTGGAATCGAAATAACTGTGTGCTTAAAAACTCTAATTTTTCGCTCAAAAGGACAACGAGCAGGTATTATTCGGCAAATCAAATGAGCTAAAGGACTATTAATTTTTCTTGACTCAAACTGATGACGGACAAAATGTAAGACAGAAAAAACAATCGATATATTGTTCATGGTTTTACAAGAAAGTTATTTATTTTTTGTCTAGCTATTTAGGCTACATTTTTGCTACTAGCCAAACCTGACGATGCACCAAGCTTTAGCTGACTAAGGGTGCAATGTCGTAGATGCTTATTCAGCACTTCTGTTACTGCTACTGCATCTACTCTGTTTTTGCTCAGAAATCCCGAAGCACCAACCATTTTTGCTTTCAGGCGATCGACCACGCCATCATTTCCTGTCAAAATCACAATTGGAGTATTGCGAAAGTGAGCAATGCGACGTAATTTTTCGCACACTTCGTAACCATTAGTGTTAGGCATCATTAAATCCAAAAAAATTAGATCTGGTTTGAGAGCCAATAAGACACTAAAAGCTCTTAAGGGATCATTAATACCAGTAAATCGATAGCCTTTATCCGTTAAAAACTTTTCCATAGAATTACAGATTAAGGGACTATCATCAACACAGGCTATTAAAGGCTGTTCAATGGCAGTAGTAAATGTAGCCAACACAGGAACTGGCAAATCGGGAACGTTAATGAGTTCAACTAGTCCTGATTGAATATATGGCAGTAAAAAGCAAGTAACGGTTAAAGGTTTCCGCTCCATCTCTATCCCCAAATCTCTCAGGGTTTTTTGACCATCTAACAAATTACTGAGCATTTCAAAAACTCTAGCAGAAGTACTTTGCTGCATTTGATCTACCTGTGAGATTACTGGAGCTTGGTTAAGATTTAAGTTATCTACCTGAGCTTTTTGCCAAGCAAGTCGTTGTCGTTCAACTTCAGCAACTACTCGATTGCCATCTAGTAGAATGATTCCTTTGGATGAGGATGGAAGTTGTTTTAGTTCATAATTAGTTTGTTGGCTTTGGGTAGCATCAAACCAACTTTCTACTAGGGTTGACCAAACAATTTTAGTTGCTTGCTCGCGGGTTATTTTCTTCTGCTGTACCCAAGAACAGAGTAACTGATATTGCCAACATCTGTTACCATCATCAATTGAAACTTTATCTGCTTGAGTAGCTTCAGTTTCCCATTTGGCTATGTCAGAAATGTGTTCGGGAAGAAAAACAGTTAGATTTCTATACCATCTTTTAACTGCATGAATTCCTCCATTAGCATAAAAAACATGACCTGAATTAAGATATACTGTCCATTTACTTCCTCTAGCATTGGTAAGTATTAATTGACCGCTAAATTTTACCTGCTTAAGATTAGTAAATAATTCAGTTTGAACTGATACGCTGAATTCTTTGCTCAAAGTGTTCGGCGTATCAGGTAGTAGTGAATTGGAACTTGAAAGTTGATGATTCATCGCTCTAATTTTAAATAGTTTTTGATTCTAAAAATAATGTTTCGTAGATGAAAATCTTGGCAGATAATTTAATGTGCAATGTTTTTATCTATAATCGTTAGCAACTCAATTAGAGATCAGCCCAGACTCCTAGAGCAATGAAAGTTAATTAGGAGTCTTTATACTTCTAGGTTAGCCATGCGCTAGGACTGTCATGACCTGGAGTTTAGGCTATTCTGAGTCTTTGCTGCATTTCTTGGGAGTAAACAGAAGCTGATTCGGTGTCAGCTTCTGCTACTGACCTGCTCAGACTTTTAAAGTGGTCGCTGTAATTAACAAACGGTAACTGATTGGCTGCTGCTTGAGTAGTAATTAAAGCCCCAGCTGGTACATATCTACCATCTCCAATTTCTACTCCCATGATTAATGCTTTGGGTTCAATAATGCAGTTTTTGCCTACTATTGCTTTGAAAATCAATGACTGCATACCGACAAAGGTATCTGCACCGATGCTAGCAGGGCCGTGTACTTGGCATTGATGAGTTAGAGATACGCGATCTTCAATATATGCACCATAAAATTCTCCTGCTACTTCTACTAGTGACTCTTCGACGAATTCTTGATCATGGTAAGCATCTAGAGCATGAAGCACTACACAGCCTTGGATTTTAACATCATTACCTACCCAAACGGGTTGACCCTCATAACCACGAATAGATGTAGCAGGAGCAACTGTAACTCTTTTACCGAGGTGAACGTTACCAGTGACAACAGCGAGAGGATGAACGCTAGCAGTTGGTTGGATTACTGGACTTTTTCCTGGAGAGTAGAAAGAAGCATTATTAACATTAGCGTTGGTGTCATTATTAGTTTGAGCATTTTGAAAGTGAATGAGGTTTTTCATCAAAAATACCTTCTCTTGTTGTTGAAATTATTAAGCTTTTTGCAGATAGTAAAGTGTATATCTAGATCAGATGTTCCAAACTCTAAGGATTTTCCTGAACATATCTATCTTTATCTATCTAATTTGTAATCATCCTAGTTTGTCAAAGGTAACAAACTAGGGACAAAAAGGTACAAACACCAAAAATAATCTACTTTATGAGTAGATTGGAAACAAATAATGAAAACTTACTTGCTGAAAGAAGATAAAAACTTGTTTCATCATTAAATTTCTAAAACTTTAAATATCGGCATTTATCTTAAATAAAATAAACATAACTTCATTTTCCCTTTTTGATTTAGAATTGCCTTTTTTAAGCCCTCCAGGAGATTAATTCTAATTTTCAGATATTCTAGTTTTTTTTCTTGTTGTTTTTTTTACAGGTAATTGCTTTTTCTACTGATTTTTGCCACTAATAGTAATTAATACCTAAAATTGAAGTTGTTCGATCTCGATATTTTTCGATATTATCTACCGTCTTTTTTCTCATGAATTTAATTTTTGGATAAGTCTATTCTTGTTCCTAGAATGTCACTTTTTATGATTTATATTAGTGCTTATAAGTAAGTCAACCTAAGTAAACCTAGAAATTAATGAACATCAATAGAACCCACAGATTAACTATTGTCGATAAAAAGTTTAAAATTTTTCAGGTCAATCATGCTCAAGAACAAGTCAATTTAAAAATTGCTCAAAAAGCTAATATAGTCAGGATCATTTCTCAAGATCAGAAAGAAGCAGCCTAAAGTTGCTCTGATGTAAAAAAACACACACTGCTAAAAGTAAGTAAACCTAAGTAAATCCTAGAAATTAATGAACATCAATAGAACCCACAGACTAACTATTGTCGATAAAAAGTTTAAAATTTTTCAGGTTAATCAGGCTCAAGAACAAGTCAATTTAAAAAATTGCTCAAAAAGCTAATATAGTCAGGATCATTTCTCAAGATCACAAAGAAGCGGCCTAAAGTTTCTTTGATTTCCAAAAACCATGGTGCTAAAACTTATTGCTATTCAAAGATGTCTAAAAAGGCATCTTTTTTTTAGGTTATAAAAATCAAAGTCCAAAAAAACTCACAACATCTATTATTACTAGAGCGTGAGTATATATATAGCCGTACAAATTTAGATTAGGACATTAATAGTAATCGGCTTGTAAGTAGGAAATAGGAGATAGGAAATAGGAAAAGTTTTAATGTTTTTACGTAAGGCTATATATTCAACTATGTTGAGAAACTCAATTGAAGCATTTCATAACTTTCACCTATTTGTGTCAGGCAGTCAGGAATAAACCTTTAATTAATTTTGTTTCTGTAGTAGTGCCAACCGTATTTTTTCTGCTAATATTGCTACATTAGGTTCTTGCAGGACTTCCAAATGTTCTCCAGGTATATCATCAATATATAAACCAGAAAGAGCAAACTGTTGCCAATCTAGTTTAGAGTCCATATCGTCGGCTGCACGAAACAGATTAATTGAACCTGGATAGGGTTGAATTACATAATTTTTATTTACTGTTTGATGTTCGCGAGTAAGTTGAATATATTCCGCCTGATCAAAATTACGGCTGGTTTCGTCGGCAAAATTTTCTCGTATCCAGTTGATTTGATAAAGATTAGATCTAGTAAGATTCATCACTAAATCTAACCGCCATTTCACTCGATCTAGTATATGGCTAAGACCTTTGGTGCGAACTTTGTTAATATGACCAAAAAAACGAGCTTGTAAAGAAAGATCATGACGAACTGCATTTTGAGCAGGACAAAACGTGTCTACCATTCCTAAAAACTTAACTTCTCGTCCTTGAGATACAAGTCTTTGGGCGATTTCATAAGCAATGACTCCCCCAAATGAAACACCTATTAAATAATAGGCTCCTTGAGGCTGGATTTTGAGCAATTCCTCAGTATAGTAAGCTGCCGAACCCATAATATCTCTGGGATGAGGTTTATTTGGTTCATTACTTAAAAATGATGATAATCCATGTAAGCTAATATCTGCGCCTAAATATTTAGCTAAAGGTCGATAGAATTCTAAACCGTAGCCTAAATTATGAATGCCAAATAAAGTTAAGTCAGAATTGCCCTGTTTAATTGGTACAAAGCTTTTGGGATGGGAATTATTTTGCTCTTGGCGAATTAAAGCAGCTAAATTTTCTAAAGTTGATGCCTGAAAGACATTGGCAACGGAAATATCCTGTTGATATCTATTTTTAATCTCAGTTGCTAAACGTGCTGCTAATAAAGAATTACCGCCTAATTCAAGAAAGTTATCTTGAATACTAATAGATTCAATCCCTAAAATCTCTTGTAAAAGCTTTACAATCTCTGCTTCTAGGCGATTACCCTGCGGGTATCCTAAAGGACTAGCTTCTCGATCGCGAGGTATAACTATAGATACAGGCGATCGCTCTACATTAATAGCAGACAAAGCACGATAGTCTATTTTGTCACTGGTAGTTAAGGGAAAAGCCTCAATAAAAATAAAACTGCCTGGAATCATATAGGGAGGCAATTTCTCTTGTAGGTAATGACGGAGTTGTTCTGTTGTTGGTTGCTTGCCTTTACTTGGCACTATGTAAGCAGCGAGAGTTTCCCCTAGCTTATTTTCACGCACCACTACAGCAGTTTCCTGAACTAAAGGAGATTGAGATAATACGGCTTCAATTTCTCCCAGTTCAATCCGCAAGCCTTGAATATTGACTTGACGGTCGATTCGACCTAAGAATTGAATTGAACCATCAGCTAAATAGCGTCCTAAATCCCCTGTTTTATATAAACGTTCTCCAGGCACATAAGGATTAGCCACAAACCTTTCAGCAGTTAATTCAGGTCGATTGAGATAGCCTTGAGCAACTCCTGCACCACTAATATGAATTTCGGCTGCTACTCCTATAGGTACTGGTTGTAAATTTCGATCTAAGAGATAAACTCTCATGTTTGGTATGGGACTACCTACAGGCAGAGACTTAAAATGACAGTCAATTTGCTCAGGGATTTGATAAACAGTTACTACTCCCGTGCCTTCTGTTTGACCATAAATATTAGCAAGTTTGACTTCAGGCTTAAATGTCTCGCGCCAGCACTGATAAATTTCTGGGGTTACTTGTTCTCCTCCTGCTGCTACTAAGCGCACCTGATTGTCTAATAAATCTTGGCGGTAGTCTTGAGTTTGTTGAGCGAAAATTCCCGAGAAATTACGCCAAAAAGAAGGAACATGATCTACGATCGTCACCCCATAATCTTTGATTAGTTCCAATAACTTGAGAGGATTACGGGTTTCTTGGGTGGTAATAATTAAAACGCTTACACCTTGAGCTAAAGGCATCAATAATTGTCTAGCAGAAACAATTAGAGCAATTGAACCACGATGAAGATAAATATCTTTGGGGGTAATGTCGAAAGCTAACTGTAAAGATTGAGCATAATGGCTTAAGTTGCCGTGAGTTAGCATGACTCCTTTGGGTTTACCAGTAGAGCCTGAAGTATAGACGATGTGAGCCAAATCTGAACTGGTTACAGTTTCATTTAAATTAACAGGAGACTCTTGGGCAATTTGCTCCCAGTCTCCGTCAATACAAACAGTCTGCTCAATCTGGTTAGGTAATTTGTCCAGTAAACTTGTTTGAGTAAGCAATACCTTTATCTGAGCATCTTCGAGAATAAACGCCAGTCTAGCGGTAGGATTACTAATATCTAGAGGTGCATAAGCTGCACCTGCTTTGAGAATTGCCAAGACTCCTACAACCATAGCTAGCGATCGCTCTATACATAAACCTACTAATGATTCTTTAGTAACACCAATAGTTTTTAAGTAATGAGCTAGCTGATTTGCTTGGGCATTTAATTCGCCGTAAGTTAACTGTTGCCCTTGACAGATAATTGCCACTGCTTCAGGGTTGTTTTGAACTTGGGTTTCAAATAATTGATGAATAGGTTGTTCTGTCGATATCGTTGGGGTTTGATTCCACTCCACTAAAACTTGCTGTTGTTCAGTACTTGATACTAAAGGCAGAGAGGCAATTTCATCTTCAGGCTTAGTAACAATTGCTTGGAGTAATACCTGATAGTTATCTGAGATCCTTTGAATAGTTTGAGGGTCAAATAAATCGCGATCGTATTCGAGCTTACAAATCAAATGTCCTGATTCTTTGACAACATCCAGAAATAATTCCCGTGCAGGTAGATTTGTAGTTAATTGAGCTTCCGAAGTTGTAGCCAGGCTATTAAATCTAAACAAGATTTGTGATAAAGCTGGGACTGGAAACTTAGGATCTTCTGCAACTAGAGCTTCGGTTAAAGTAGCGATGCTCAAATCAGAGTAATTACTCCCTGCTAAAATTTGAGCTTGAATGGTTGTCAATAACTCTGAAAACTTTAGCTCATCTGTAATTGCACTCCTGATTGGTAATATTTCTAGCTTGGTTTGATTAGGATTAACATACCAATCTAAACAGCCAACTAATATATCTTCTTGATTAGTATAACGGTGCAGTAAAACCTCAAAAGCACCCAGCAAAATCACGGCAACTGGAATAGCTTCTAGTTGAGCAATTTTCCCTAAAGCCTGACTCAGATCTTCAGACAGTGCAAACAGATGTTGTTCAAAACTAACGTGGCATTTATCGTTCTTTTTATCTATATTTGACTTGGCAATACTTGTTCTGACTCGATCCGTTGGAAAATCTAATAAGGGAGCAATATTTTCTAATTTTTTTCGCCAGTAACTAGTGGACATGGACATAAATAAAGCATCTATTCAAAAAGCTTGAAACCTTTGAGCTAAAAGACTTTTGACTTTTGACTTTTGACTTTTGACTTCCGCGTAGCGGTACTAGTTTGGCGATAATCGCGAGTCCATAATGATGTCTTTTCTTGCTGAAACATACTAAGCAACATAAATATATAAATATTAATATACATCTGTTATTTAGCGATTTTTTGCGTTTATTTAATAATTAGATACAAAATGGCACAATTAAATATATTGTTATGAGGTTTATTCATGTCTTTGTTTTTATGCAGCTTGTTTATATTCTTGTCTTATTAATTGAAGTCTATAATGATTGAGACTTGAAACTTGAGCCAGAGTATTACTATTATTAGTAGCTTTTAACATAGTCAACATGGTAATAACAGCTATTTCTGTTTCTTGATTTAGTTGACTATCCATCAGAACAATTTCCATTATTTGAGGAAAAGCTAATGCTAATACATTAGGTTCAAGTTCTTTTAATAATCGATCAACTGATTGAGGAACTTTTAAGGCAGATTTAACTCCCATGATCATAAAATCATCTAAATGAAGTTTATTTAATGAATTAGAAAGTAAGTCAAGATTATTTTGTTTGTCTGGCTGACTAATTTGAATTAAATAGGCAAATAATCTTTGTAGTTTTCTTCTTTGGTCAGATGTAAGTTGATCATAACTATTGATGGCAACAATAGTCTTTTGACAATCAAGATTATCCAGAATTTGCTGCCAGTCTTGTGAGTTACAAAGATCTGGTTTACCAACTGTCAGGGAAACTTTAATTTTTTCTGCTTGACGAGTCAGATAAGTAACTTGAGCTTGTACTCCCAGATAACTAAGCCATCTAGCGATCGTTTCTATCAAAGTTGAATATGTATTTTGGGAACTGGCTAACCGACGAATTTGAGTATCTACTAAAGGACGAACAATCTGTGAAAGCATTGTATTTATTTTTTGGTTGTTGAATGATGTCAGTTAGGGAAATGAGGTAGGATATAACCCGCAAACCTGAGCGAGCGAATTTTCTAAGCTGGAATTTGCCTCAAAGATATTATGCAAAGTGAGCAGGTAAATATGCGCCTTAGTGTTCGATTTTGCCTTCAACCTTATGGCTGACTAGCATCAAACCGCCTAATACTACTAAGAAAGAACATATAGCAAAAACGAGCATTGCATCCATATGAATTATGCCTTCAACAATTATTTCCCGTAGAACTGATACTACAGCTACTTCTACAGCTATACCGACAAAAATTCTATGATGTTTGAGATAAACTGCTAAGAGACGAAATAATTCTACTAAAATTAGTAAAAATAAGGCTTGAGCGGTAACTTCTTTAACATCCATACCCGATCTCAAACCAGCGAAAACATCTACAAGAATTAGCATCATTTTAAATACTAAACCGATACCACAGCCAAAGACTAGTAAATCTTGTAGCTTATCTAGATTACGGAAAATTCTTGTCAAACTAAATCTAGAATCAAAACTACGAGATTTATGTTGGTTACCGATCGCATTATTCATTTTATTTTCTCCTTATGTTAATTTGTTTTTTGGTTTTTCTGAAATTATTTAGATTGGGAGAAGTAGGTTTAAATTAAGCCTCAGCCTTAATTAATTAAAGTTTAAAAGCTGATAATATTAAACTTGTTACTTCTTTACCCTGAGAGTGAAAGTTGCTTTAAAAAGCATAATTAAGCAACATCACTATTTGGTTGACTCCAATTGTCTAATTTAACTTTTCCGTTAGTTTGAATTTGACCTATTTCTTTGTTCGGAATTGTATAAGGTGTTGGACGATTGGCAACAACTTTTAGGCTAGGAAGATCTTTTTTGATCTCCGTGTTTTGTGTTATTGCTTCAGGCTCTTGACTCAAGTTAATTAGTCGAGTGGGGGCTAATCCAGCTTGGATAGACTGCTGATTATCTCTAGATTCGTATTGCTGAAGCTCTTTTTCGTTGAATGCCTGATTTTGTCCTTGAGCCTGATTTTTTTCGACTATAACTAATTTCTGAGCTTCTTTTTTGGGATGATAAAAAATCTCTGGAACAACCACGCTTAACCCAATTATGCTTAAAAAAGAGAAAAATTCAATTTCCTGCGCTTTTTTGGAAGTCAATATTTCGGGGATTGTCGCTGCGGTTGAATGTCCATGATCACTTGTTGCTGCGGTTGAATGTCCATGATCACTTGTTGCTGCGGTTGATTTCTTAACTACCTCCTGTTGAGTAGCCTTAGCTACATAGGTATGGTCAGAGCCACTAGCTGCATTTACCATTCAATTGGGGCGAAAACTCCTACAGCTATTGTTGTCACCACTGGAGCTATTTTTAGCAGATCGAGCTTTAAATTCATAACCTAAATATTTGTCCTTTTAAAAATATATTTCACAATACAGATTAGTCTAAAAAAGTGTCAAAATCGGAACAAAAGTGAGAATTTTCTTTTTTCTGACCAATAAATTAAATATTATTAAACACGAAAGGCTTAATATTGAACATAAAAATGCCATAAGCAAAAAAAGATAGAGAAAGCGATCGCTTTTTGTTCTCTATCTTATAACCAACACTTAAGTAGCAAGAAAGTTAATTGATAAAATTGAAGGAAATGAAGTTAAATTAACTTTATTTACAGTGCTACGATTCGTTTTGCCACGCTAAACTTTTACTAGTTTGAATTCCCCAAATTTTGATGCCTAAAGAAATAGCCAGGGTTGCCATATACATGGTTAATGCTAACCATAATGTGTGATTATTTTGAAAATACCAAGCGAACCAGGCTACGGGAATAAATCCAAATCCTAAAGCAATGATGGCAGAATTTCGGAGTTTCGCGCTTTCTTTTAAGCCAATAACATATCCTTCGAGAACAAAAGCAACAGCACCAAAGGATAACAGAGGTAATAACCAAGTAATATATGCGATCGCACTATGGCTAATCTCGCTGTGACTGGTAAGCAAAGTGAAAATTGTTTCAGGAAACAGAATCGAGACTAAGGCAAACATTAAAGAAATAGTTAGGCTAGCAAACATAGAAACGTTCAATAACGGCATCATCTTTTCTGTCTCACCTGTACCTCGAAAATTACCGATTAGGGTTTGGGTAGTAAGACCAATTCCATTAACCGTAAACTGACTCAAAAGTACAATTTGAAGTATAAGTCCATTAGCTGCAACTACATCAGTTCCCATTCCTGCACTGAGGTTAGTAAAAATAGAGTAGGCAGTAATCATAGCTACATAGCGGACTAGGATATTGCCCTTGAGAATGATGGTAGACTTTAAAGCTTGCCAGTCAAACACTTTCTCTAACGCTGCGGGTAAAGCTTGCCAATCAATACAGGAGGCAACTCCAATCAGTGCTACCAATAAGGCTAAATACTGACTTAAAGCTGTAGCTAGTCCTGCACCCATACTTGACCATCCCCATTGATTAATCATGAAATAGTCCATGATTGCATTTGAGACATTACCAACTAAAGCAATCGCCAGTACCAAACCACTTTTTTCCTGTCCCAAAAACCAACCAATGAGAACAAAATTGAGTAAAACCGCAGGTGCGCCCCAAATACGGGCATTAAAGTAATCTACCCCAAAAGCTTCGATATCAGGAGAACCAGAAAGAATAGCAAAACCAAACTTTTGAATTGGGTATTGTAACAATAAAATAATAATTGCGATCGCCATTGCCACCAAAGCACCTCTTAACCCTGCTAGCAGAATCTGTTCCTGGTCGTTTTCACCTACTGCCTGAGACGTTATGGCGTTAGTACCATTACGAAAGAATTTTAAAATTCGATAGAGGTAATCAAATAAAATTCCTCCTAAGATAACTCCTGCTAGGTGGCGAATATCTGATAGATGACCGAGAAAAGCTGTATCGCAAATTCCCGCTAGAGGAACCATCATGTTAGAGAATATGCTAACGCTAGCTAGTTTAGAAAAGCGAGGTAGGAAGCTAGTATAGCGAGATGGCAGGGAAAGAGATAAAGTCATAATAACGAAGTGTATCCTTTAGGATAAATTATTGTTTGTTGGCAAAAATGACTATGGGAAAAATGATTTAGGTAGGATTTTTGAAGTTAGATAGAAATAGGATTGTTTTACCTACCGTTGGTTCAAGCGAGAGATTTTTGATGTTGGTTGTTGCTATTACCTAGAAAAACAATCCTTTTCCTGAATAGACCTTTTAAAGATTAAGCTCAGCAATAATCTAACCCAGGTTGAAGAGTAAGATCTTGTCTAGTTCGTTGATGCTAATCATACCTAGAGTTTCACTTGGCTTTATCTCAGGTGCGCTTTTAGGCTTGATGGAAGCATATAAATCATTTGTCTGAGAAACATTAGCCAATACTTGATGTTCGTGAGCAGCAACTTGAGTTGTTTTGACATCATAAGTTTGAGTAGCTAGTTTGGGATACAAGCCGATACCGATGATTGGAATCAAAAGACAAGCAGTAATAAAGATTTCTCTGGGTTGAGCATCTGACCACATAATCTTTTTGTCTTCTAAGAAACTATTTTCTTGGCCGTAAAAGATTTCTCGTAACATTGAGAGCAAGTAAATAGGAGTCATAATCAATCCCAATGCTGCCAGCATGACTACAATAATTTTGAAGGAAGAAGTATAAGCATCACTGGTAGCTAAACCGAGAAATACGGTGATCTCGCCAATAAAGCCACTCATTCCAGGAAGTGCCAGGGAAGCTAGAGAGCCAGCAGTAAACAGGGCAAAGGTTTTAGGCATTTTCTCTGCCAGTCCGCCCATTTCATCGAGCCATAAAGTATGAGTGCGATCATAAGTTACCCCGCAGAGGAAGAACAACGCAGCAGCAATTAAACCATGAGAAAGCATCTGTAACATTGCACCGCTTAAACCTAAGTCGTTGAAGCAAGCAATACCAATGAGAACAAAGCCCATGTGAGATATCGAAGAGTATGCCATCCGTCGTTTGAGGTTGGTCTGTCCAAAGGCTGCAAAAGCACCGTAGACAATATTGACAATTCCCAAAACAATCAGCACAGGAGCAAAATAGACATGAGCATCAGGCAACATTTCGATATTCAGACGAATCAGCGCATAACCACCCATTTTTAGTAATACACCAGCCAAAACCATTGAAATTGGCGTAGATGCTTCACCATGTGCGTCAGGTAACCAAGTATGAAAAGGGAAGATAGGTAGCTTAACACCAAAGGCAATTAATAAACCTGCGTAGACAGAAAGCTCTAATGGTAGGGGATAATTTTTGAGAGTTAAGGCTTCAAGGTCGAAAGTAACTGTGTCGCCATAAAAAGCGAGTGCTAATGCTCCAACTAGAATAAATATCGATGCTAAGGCAGTGTAGAGAATAAACTTTGTGGCTGCATATCGACGTTTTGGGCCACCCCAGATTGAAATAAGTAGATAAACTGGAACTAGTTCTATTTCCCACATTAAGAAGAATAAAAGTAGGTCTTTAGCTAGAAATACTCCCAACTGCGCACTATACATAGATAGCAGTAGGAAGTAAAAAAGCTTGGGCTTATTCTTGACTTTCCATGCAGCCAAGATTGAGAGAGTATTCACCAAGCCTGTTAATATAACTAGAGGCCAAGAGAGGTCATCAGCACCTAGCGACCAATTGAGGTCTAACTGAGGTATCCAGGAATAAGTTTCTACTAATTGAAAAGTAGGATTTTGGAAGTCGTAACAACGCCAAGAAATAAAGGCGATTAAGGAAAGGTCAATAAAACCCACAGCGAAGGCATACCAGCGAATTGTTTTGCCGTCTTTATCTGGTATTAAAGGAATAAATAAAGCAGCAAGCAACGGAAATAAAGTAGCTATAGTTAGCCAGGGAAATTGATTGTTAATCATCATATTTTGTAGGGAAAGAGGTTGATCAAAAATTATCTTCAGAGCTAACTGAATATTTGTCTTAAGTTAAATAAGACTAGAGTTAATCTTCTTGGTTATTGAAAAATAAAGCTGGCAAGAAGACACATAAAAAGATCATGGTAGGGATTTGAGGCATTTGAGCTGTTCTTAATTAATTGTTCTTATAGTACGAGATTAATAGTGACAAAATCGAAACAAAAATAGCTAAATTATCGATAAGAGATTACTTTGTCAATGGACAGGAATACTTAAAATGTATAATTGATAACTATTTTATAAAAAACTACTACTTACTCTAATCAAGTTATCAAAGAGAATAAGTAGTAGAAAAAAAAGATAGTGATGATGAGCGATCGCTAGATAAATATAGTTAAGTGCCTGGAAAGAATCATTTACAGTTAATGCTTGCTAATTTCTGATTCCAAATATTGGTATTTTAATTAATTTTGTCTATTTTTTTAACTAATAATGCTAACCTCACCCGTTGTTAAACTGTAGTAAGCACCAACGATTTTAAGTTTGCCTTTTTCGACTAAATCATGAAGTAAAGGAGAGGAATTAAGGTTTTTAATTTGTAACATGACATTTTGTTTAATAGTATCAGTATAAACTTTTTCTGAATCTTCTTTATTTGCTCTATCAATAGCTGGTTGAATTGCTGCTATGATACTACCCATTTGACCTGGAAGTGGCTTTCCTTCTAAGGCAGCTTTGACTGCACCGCATTTTTCATGACCAAGTACCATAATAACTTTTGAACCTAACACATAAGTGCCATATTCTAAGCTCCCAATTTCTTCTGGAGTAGCTATATTTCCCGCATCACGCACTACAAATAAATCCCCAAAACCTCTATCGAATATAACTTCAACAGGAACTCTTGAATCTGCACAACTCATTATAGAAACAAGGGGTTTTTGATCTTTAGCAACTTCTTGTAAACGTATATAATCTTGGTTACGAGATTCAGGTTTATTTTCAACAAATCGCTGATTTCCTAGTAATAATTCTTCTAAAATTTTTTCTGGAGTTGAATTTTCATCAAGTGTATCTAGAGCAATAGTTGTCTCTTTAATTGTCTCTTGTTTTTGAGGAGAATCAACCTGAAAAGCTGTGGCTTTAGTCGCAATTGTTGTTCCCAGAGCAATTGTACCAAGTTGGAGTAATTTTCTTCTGGCTACTGTGTGATTATTATTCATGACTTTCATTTAATTTAGATGCATCGCAGTTTAATTTGAATTTTGATTAGATTGGTTACAACTCTTAAAAATATTTTTAAATCTTGTTTATTTCTTGAGTATTGATTTGAGGAACAGTAACAGAAATATTCAATTTTTCTTTTAAGCGATAACGTATAAGCTGGTGAACTGCCGTATAGCTTATTTCTATACCATGCTCTTTTTTAAGCCATAAATGTGCTTCTTTATAGCTATGAAATTGCTCTGAGTCTTGTAACTTTTTTTTGAGGCTTTGTTCTATAAGCGGAGTAATCTTCTTGTTTCTACCGCTACTTTTTTCCTTAGTCAGCAAGGCTTTAAGACCTTGAGCGCGATATATATTTAACCACCTAGATATTGTAGTTCTATGTTTTCCTAAAAGTAAAGAGATTGCTGTAACTGTTTTTACGCGATCGCTTTTAATCCAGTATATTACCTGTATTCTTTCTCTTACTTCTACAAATTCTACCAGTCTAAGCAGCTTTTCTAATTCTGTAGTTGTTTCGGCGATTTCTATTTTAACCATATTCTTAACAGTTTTTTATTTCGCTTTTTCTACACTGTTGTAGACAATTAATGACTAATTAATAAGTTTAAGCAACTAATCGGTCAATCGTACTGACCAAATTTTCTTGACCTACAGGCTTGGTTAAATAGGCATTTGCTCCTATTTTTAAACCCCAAAATTGTTCTATTTCGCTTTTTCTAATTGAACAAATAACCACAGGAATTTTTTTGGTCGCTGCTTTTTTTTTAAGCTGCTGACAAACATTAAAGCCACTAATATCAGGTAAAATAACATCCAAAAGAATTATATCTGGGGGACTATTTTCAATTATTTTCAAGGCTTCTGTACCACTTCTGGTAATTAAAACATTGAAACCTTTCCTCAGAAATAAAGGAATAAAGTTATTTAGATCAACAAAAGAGTCTTCGACAATCAATAGATTTTTCATAATTAGTCATTAGTCATTAGTCATTAGTCATTAGTCATTAGTCATTAGTCATTAGTCATTAGTCATTAGTTGTTAGTTGTTAGTTGTTAGTTATTAGTTGTTAGTCAAGGTTGCTCAGATTTAACACCTAACTAAGTCAGACTAAATAAAAGTACAAAACTCAATACTGCACTAAATATAGTTAAGACGTAGAATTGAGAGCGACCAGTTTCTAAATATTTAAAACCTTCTCCACTGGCAATGGTAACTAAACCCGTCAGGTTAACTACACCATCAACAACTCGATGGTCTGTTTCCATAATTTGCCTGGCTAGACGACGACAGTTGACTACAAACACCTGATGATAAAGATCATCAAAGTAAAATTTGTTCAGGGATAGTTGATAAAGAGTAGAATACTTTTCGGCGATCGCCACTCGGTCAATTTTAGGTTGTAAGTACATCAAAGAAGCTACCGTGATGCCAATTAAAGCTATACCAACCGAACTACCCGCCATAATCAGAAATTCCTGGGGATCAAACTGATTAGCTAGAGTAATAATTTCTCCAGGGGCATGAATAAATCTAGCAAAAACATTATCCCAAGGTCTGCCTATCCAGCCAAGGAAACAGGAAGGAATAGCCAAAACCACCACAGGAAAAATCATTGTCAGAGGTGATTCATGAGGATACTTATCCTGTCCAAAAGTTGGACAGTCTAATTCTTGGTTACCGCGAAACTCACCTTCAAAGGTCATAAAGTAAATGCGGAACATATAGAAAGCCGTAAATCCAGCCGTTGCCCAGCCGAGCAACCAAAGTGTTGGATTAGCACTGAAAGCTAAACTTAGAATATCATCTTTTGACCAAAATCCAGCAAAAGGAGGGATTCCGCAGATTGCTAAAGTACCAATCAAAAAAGTAGTAGCGGTAACTGGCATATACTTGCGTAAACCACCCATTAAGCGCATATCTTGTGCCAATAGAGGATCATGTCCTACGACCGTTTCCATACCATGAATTACTGACCCAGAACAGAGAAATAACATGGCTTTAAAGCAAGCATGGGTGAAAAGATGAAACAAACCAGCCGAATATCCGCCGATGCCCATCGCCATCACCATATAGCCCAGTTGAGACATAGTAGAATATGCCAATCCTTTTTTCAGGTCATTTTGAGTTAAAGCGATCGCGGCCCCAAGCAAAGCAGTAATCGCACCAGTCCAGGCGATAACCCCCATCACAACAGGAATCTGCTCAAAAACTGGATACATCCGTGCAATCAAGAACACTCCAGCAGCAACCATGGTCGCAGCATGAATCAAGGCTGAAATCGGCGTAGGCCCTTCCATCGCGTCTGGTAGCCATACATGGAGAGGAAACTGGGCTGATTTTGCTACTGGGCCTAAAAAAACCAAGATTGCCAATATGGCTGCCAGTCCGCCTGATAATGCGCCAGAATTAACTAATTCTGAGAGTCTTAACCCCATAATGTTAAAGTCAAAACTTCCCGTAGCCCAATACAGACCAAGTATGCCTAATAGCAAACCGAAGTCACCCACACGGTTGGTTATAAAGGCTTTTTGGCAAGCAGCAGCAGCACTAGGGCGATCGTACCAAAAACCGATCAAGAGATAGGAACACATCCCCACTAGTTCCCAAAAAATGTAGACTTGTAGCAGGTTGGAACTAAGCACCAGACCTAACATGGAAGAACTAAAGATACTTAAATAAGCATAAAATCTGACATAGCCTGAGTCATGAGCCATATAGCCATCGCTATAAATCATGACTAACAAAGCGACGGTAGTCACAACGACTAACATCAAAGAACTTAGAGAATCGATCGTATAGCCGACGGTTAATCTAAAATTATTTGCCGTTGCCCATTCAATAGTTTGAGTATAAGCTTCGTGTCCTTGAATTTGACTCCACAATAAGCCAAACGATAGGAGCATCCCTACCCCGATTAAAGAAATAAGTAAGACAGCATTAATTTGTCTTAAACTATTGGTAAATTTATTAGATAAGATTAAACCAATGCCTACCAAAGTTGCTCCTAATAAGGGTAAAACTGGTATAAGCCAGGCATATTGATAAAGTATTTCCATGATTTATATTTACTTTGATTGGGGTTTACTTAATATTTGCGTGAAGGTCAAGAAGTGTTCTTTATCTTAGTCATAGGGATCGTTGGCAAAGATAATAGGCATAATTAGTATGATGGGCAATGAAAATATAATGATTGCCCATACAAGTAACATAAAATTTTCAAAGATAGATAGCATGGAATTGTCCACGAAAAAAATTAAGAGCCATATAATATGGGAAATCAGATTAAGCTACTTTTTTAGGTAAATCGATCCTAATTTTTGAGAGTTGGTCAGAGGATTGTTGCTGCATTAAATTTTCTACGTTGCCTTTAATAGTGTTATGGATAGAATTTAAATACTGCTCACTGTATTGATTAAACGGTTGTTCCATCTCTGTTGTAACTTCATTCATCAACAGGTAGATAGAGCTAACTAAAAGCATCACAACAGTTGTACCTAAACCAAATTGGCTCATGATCCCCATGGGTAATACTATTAAATAAGCGATCAAAAATACTTTTAAAGCAATGGTATGAATTAAAGGTGCTGATTTTTTCACAACTCGCTCACAATCTCCCAGAATATCGGTTAGGCGCTCAACACTTCTTTGTAAATAGGAATACTGAAAACCATCAAGCTGCTCTTGTTTATACTGACGTTTTAGATAGTCACTAAGCCAAAAAATAATATCTAAAGGTGCATTCTTAGATACCTGCAATCTTTTATATTCCAGTTGAGATAATAAAGGCTTTAACTCAGTCATTGGCTGTTGTCGCAGATGTAGCTTGGTCGCCATAGCAAAAGCAGATACCAACTTGATAGTCGATTCTTTCTCATATTGGTCTTGCGGTTCGTGTTCCTCTACATAGTGCCAGATACCTTGAATTTGATTATTAATTAAATCCACCATTACTAACCAAGGTTTACGTCTTAAATAAAAGCTTTTATAAGCAGCATTAATTCTTAGCGTTAGTAATGAACCCAAAACTATGGTAAAACCAACAACAGAGAAAGCGATCGCTTGACTGGAAAAGACTTCAGGTAAAAGTTTCCAGCGATTTAGCCAAGAAATAAACAAGCCATAACCACCACATAAAGCGATCGCAGGTAAAACTTGGGGAAAAATAGCTTTAACTGACTGAAAAATAATTTGTCTTTTGTTGGGTTGTTTTTCCCGAATCGATCTGGGAGAAACTAATTCTTGCTGTAAGGCTGGTGGGGATAAAAAAACCCTTGAAACCTTGCTGTTTGGGGATTTGCTTAAAATCTCTTGGGGAGCGGGCAACTTTTCCCTTTTGCCAAATTTAGATTGTTTTCTGATAGCCATGATTGAATCTTCGGTAAGTAGGACTTTTTTTGCTTGATTTGCCAAATTTTGCTCAAATATAAACTCGCTGTAGTCTATCAAGTCATCTATTCCCATTAGATTGAATATAATCTCTGTTATCAACCACACTGCCATCTTAATTAGTAACTTTCGAGCTTTTACCTGCATTGGTTTTAATCTCCTAAAGAGTGCAATGTTGAGACAATATAGCTAGAAATATTTGATGTGGAGGGAGATAAAAGCTACAGCAACAAATAGCTGATAAATCGGATTTAACTTAAATTTATTTTGAGGCGATCTTGTTGATGATATCTAACCCATTTATAAAGTTATTTTCTTTATTCATTCATCTCTTTCAAGGTTGCCACAGTAGAAGCGGATAGTTGGCTAAGGTATCTAAAAATCCAATATTTCATCATGGTGTCCATCACTACTGGTACGGTAGCGATAAACAGAGATATACTACTTTGATTGGCAGCAACTCCTAAGTGATTAGCTAAACCTTCTAGCAAGACTTCCCAACCGTGAGGAGAATGGAAACCAACGAACATATCTGTAAATAAAATAATCGCAAAGGCTTTAGCACTATCGCTTAAGCCATAAATAATTTTGTCAATAAAGGACTTGAGAACAGTAATATCATTTCGGCGGATTAACAGCACAAAAGCGAAGGCAAAGATCCCCACAAAATCTGCAAAGACATTACTAATAGAGTTGTTGCTCTTGTGATGAAAAACTTCAGCAATTTCGTTGGCTTTTTCTTGAACATTCTTTTCTAGTTCTTCACTAGACATGGACGGAAAACCTTTGAGCATCCGATCCATTTTTAGCTGTTCTTCGTAAGTGTTAAGCTCTACTAGAGCCTCTTCTTTCCACTCTGAGTTTAAATTATCGATGACAATTGCAGCTTCTTCTCCACCTCGATACTGATCGACAATCGGCGCGATAACCAAGCGTTTTGATACCTGCTGAGTGATAATCGGCACAATAATCAATAATGCTAGTAGCCTAACTCCCACCACTGTAACGGCACGAGAACGGCGAAACTCATTTACTACCTCTTCTTCAGACTTGGGATTCAAGTCTTGTTTAATTTTGTCAAACGTTTTGCCAACCGATCCTGTTAGTGGAGTAGAACCAGGAAATAACGAATTTAAGGGCGAACTATTTTTCCGTTTCTGCTGACTAGGAGGTGTAACGTTAACTGGTGTTGTAGTAGAAGAAACATCGACAATGCTGCTGGACGAATAAGATTCCCCCCCAGGCTGAGATACAGGAACTATAGCTGATGGTTGATTCTGAACAATAGTGTAGTTGGCTAAAATACCTTCGGCAAAGATTAGCTTCTCTAAATTATTTGAACCAAGATTTCCAGAGGCAGCACTACTAGAGTTGAATTGTTCGATTCCGCTGCGTAAAATATCTAAGTTTTCTTGTACTTCTCCTTGTAAGCGATCGCTAGTTAGAGATTCTACAGGTACTCTATAGCCACTAAAATAGCGATTTTCAATTGATTTAATTCTCGAAGCAGCCTCATAAGCTTCTTTTAGAGATTGTTCTGGATTGCCAAAAAATTGCTCTTTGAGTTTACTAAAGGGAGATTTGCGTGCAGAAGGAGTAGAAGTCATTGTTCAACAAAGGATAAATAATAAAATTAGTTTTAAGTAGGCAAAAGTATTATTTCATCAGCATTATGCTGCACTGTGAACTTTTAACTGTTTTGGCTGATGATTGGTCGATGACAAACTTTTTTTAACAAACAGGCTTGGTTTTTGCTGCTTGTAAAGTGTCTGACTATTAGTCCCCTGAAGACTACTTGCAGTTGATTGAGTCATAATTCTTGCACCTGGAGCTACATATCTTCCTGAAGGTATATGTATGCTTGTTGATAATGCCCGATAATTTTTAGGATTAGATTCTTTGTTAGTGCTGATTAATCTGAGTTTTGTAGTAGTCATAAGAAATATTATTTTCGTAGGTATTAATAGCTATGGGTGAACTATATACTGATTTGAACAATAGATTAATCAAATTAAAGTAACAAACTCGGATCAAAGTTTAATTGAATTTTAAAATCTTCTTCGAGTTTGCTTTGGAAGTACGAACAAATATTTTGGCATTTTGGCGTTCATCGTAACTATTTTTATTGTCTTTACAGAAAATTTACATTCTGATACTATGGTTGTCAGTGATTAATAAAATTTTAAGTAACTAATCTATGTCGGCTATAGTGTCAATCAGGTTTATTAGCCTGGTTGACCAGCTAAATAAGTTTTGCTCCACCTGTTATGAATCTAATATTTGCGAGGAATAAATTTAAATTAATTGAATTTTTAAAAGTTCCCCGTAGGAATCTGAATTTGCTAATTAAAAATAGTATTTTTAATTTTCAGTTGATTTCAAATATAACAGTGCATTTATCGTCAGAGATTTAGTTGCTCTCAAAGAATAAAAATTTATTAGTCAATTGATAGCGAAAAAATATACCTTAAGAGGCGCTTATATGAGGCTTTTATTAGTTGAAGATGATTGGGAGATCAGTGAATTACTAGAAGAGGTTTTGACCGATCAAAATTATGTAGTCGATATTGCTACAGATGGTCAAGCTGGTTGGGATTTCGTCGAAGCTTTTGATTATGATCTAGTTCTAATGGATGTAATGCTGCCTAAAATGGATGGTTTCAGTCTTTGTCGTCAATTACGCGATCGCGAATACGGAATGCCAGTTCTAATGTTGACTGCCAAAGATACAACCGCTGAGAAAGTTCAAGGATTAGATGCGGGTGCTGATGACTACATAGTTAAACCCTATAAATTGAATGAGCTACTAGCGCGAGTTCGTGCCTTGCTACGTCGAGGAATTAGCTCGATGTCGCCGATTTTAAAATGGGGTGAAATGCGCCTCAACTCCAATACCTGTCAAGTACAATATCAGGGGCAACCTTTACAATTGACAGCCAAGGAATATTGTCTACTAGAACTATTTATGCGTAACGGCAGTAAATTGTTAAGTCGAAACGCAATTTTAGAAAATCTGTGGTCTTTTGAAGAGCCACCCGATGAAGATGCAATTAAAGCTCATATTAAACGCTTAAGAAAAAAGTTAACTAAAGCTGGAGTTGCTAATGATTTTATTGAGACAGTTTATGGATTAGGGTATCGTCTTAGTGCTGCAAGTTCATAGTCAAGACAAACCTGCTCTAAAGCTATAAGCTGTTCAATTTTCACTCTACAAGTTTCTTATCAGTACTACTCAACTCGATCTATTTCCAATTGAATTGTATTGCTGAAGACTGCCTGGCAAGTTTAGTTCGCAAGTTCAATACCTCGTCAAAATTAAAACCGTGCTTACATCTACTAAAGCTAGGATAGCCACAGCAATCAACTATGCTTTAACCTCAATTATGCTCTATTCGATTAAAAATCGAGCATAGGTAAATCAGAAAATAAAAGTTGATTTTTACTTTATAGTGCTAAAGTCATGTTTAGGAACACATAAAGCTATAATGCAACATATCGCCATGAAAATAAAATTTTGAATGTTTTACTTCGAGAATTTTAAGCATGCAAGATTACTGCAACTATACTAGACCAATATGGTTTCAGTAACTTCTCCAAGTTCATCAACTTTCAGAAACTGCGATCGCGAAGCGCGACACGAAGTTAGTCCTTTAGGGCATATCCTTTAGGATCCCCGAAGGGTAATCGCAATTCCATCTTAATATTCAGTTTCTCTATTTTGATCTAGCCGAGTTAACAACAATTTTAAAATGACTTTGCTGAAATATTTAACAGCTTGCTTTGCCATTCCTAATCAGCTGCCAGATTTTAGCTTTTTTGACTTACGCCGACGTTTAATACTAGCTTATTTACTAGTTATGTCCACGGTTTTAGGCATTTCTGGAACTGCTCTTTACATTTTTTTTGCTCAAAGTTTAAATCATCAGTTAAACAATCGGTTGCAAACCTTAGTAGGAGCAGCCACTCCCAGCTTAAAAACAATCAAGTCTGAAGGTAGGCAAAGTCTTGATCGAGATCTTTCCTGGCGCGATCTATTTTTTAATCGCCAACAGAGTTTAGAATGGTTCGATGTTAATGGTAAACTTATCGCCAGAGAAGGAGGCGCATTTCCGCGAATGCCTTTGAGTGGGAAAGTGTTTTCAACTTTGCATAATGGCGCGCCCATATTTCAACAAGAAAAGCAGATTAGAAGCGTTATTATCGCCGTATATACCACTCAGAATCAAAAAGGTACTATTCAATTAAAAGGTTATATTCGAGCTAGCGAATCTGTCGAGGAGATCGAAACAGCTCTCAAACATTTGCAATTAGGATTGTGGCTGGGAGGAGCTACGGCAATTTTTTTAATCGGAATTAGCAGCGTCTATCTAACTCGTCAAGCTCTCAAACCTACTTTGAAAAGTTTTCAACATCTCAAACAATTTGCCGCCGATGCGTCTCATGAATTAGGTGGCCCTTTAACCAAGATCAGCTTTGCCAGTGAAATTTTATTGAGTAATCCAGAACAGTTAAGCAAACCCTCTGCACAGAAAAAAATAAAAATAATTAAAAATGGTGCAGAGCAAATGAAACAGCTTTTGGAAGATTTACTCTTTTTATCTCGTACTGATGCAGTTTCTCCATTAATTAAGCCAGAAAAAGCAATTGTCTTTGTAGATGAACTGTTACAGCAATTAGCAGAACACTTTGGAGAAGTTGCCCATAATCAAGACATTGATTTTGAAACTAATATTCAGCCCGATTTAGTTGTAAAAGGCGATATTTCTCAACTGAATCGCTTATTTTCTAATATTCTAACTAACGCCTTCAAATATACTTATGCTGGAGGAAGAGTAATTCTATCTTTAACCCTGTCTCAAAAAGATGTGGTAGTCTCAGTTGAAGATACGGGCATTGGCATCGATTCCCAATATTTACCCTATATTTTTCAGCGTTTTTGGCGTGCTAAAGAAGTTAGGAAGCAAAAAGGACTGGGATTAGGTTTAGCAATCTGTCAAACTATTGTTCAACAACATCAAGGCAAAATTACAGTTTCTAGCACAGTCAACGTAGGTACTTGTTTTAAAATCTTTCTTCCATCACATAGATTGCAAACTAAATAAAAAGCTTTATTCATTAAAATGTCTATTGTTTTTGTTTCTAGTTTGTCACCTTCGGTAACTTAGCATTTGTAAACAGACAAAAAACTATAAATTTATTTTTAAGTCAAGTTTACTTCTGGCTTTAATTCTCTGTGATGTTCTTATTTACTATTTCTACTCGGCTGTTTAATCCAGGTCTTCTAATTCCCCGCAAACGTTTAATTTTTAGGTATTTGCTTGCCATTATTGCTATATTTAGTGTTTCGGGAATATCTCTCTATTTTTTTGTGATCAGAAGCTTAAACCAACAGTTAAACCAAGAACTTTTAACTTTCGTTGAAGCAGCCACTCCTAGTTTGAGTATGGTTAAAAGTGAAGGAAAACAAAGCCTCGATCGCGAAATTTCTTGGGTTAAACTCTTCTCCGACCAACAACACGGTCTTGAATGGTACGATTCCCAAGGAAAACTCCTGGCAAGGGAAGGTCATCACTTTATTCAATCTCCTATATTCAACAATATACAAGCATTAAAATCCACCAATCAAACCTCTGTATTCCATCGCCAGGGAAAGATTCAGACTGCTACTATAGCCGTCTATAGTAACAACTCAGGAGAAAAGAAGCCGTTATTGGAAGGTTATATTCGTGCTAGCCAATCAACTCAAGAAATTGAAGTTGTTTTCACTCAACTTAGATTGGGATTGGAACTAGGAGGTGCTACAGCTATAATTTTAGCTAGTTTTAGCAGTATTTATTTAGCTACAGAAACTCTAAAACCTTTAAAAAAGGGAATTCAAAGGCTTCGACGCATTACGTCCGATATTTCTCACCAGATACGCACTCCCTTGACACGAATTAGTCTTGCTACTGAAATTTTACTCAACCAAACAAGTAAAAGCCAAGCTAGCCAAGCTAGAAAACTCAGTATTATTAATGCTGCTGCCGAACAAATCAGACATTTAGTAGAAGAAGTATCATTTTTAATTCGTATAGACACAACACCTAATGTCCAAAAGCTACGATCTAACGATGTACCTTTGACGGAAGTTTTGCAAAGCTTGAGCGAACAATTTACTCCAATTGCCAGAGCCAAAGGTATTAATTTACAAACACAGTTAGCCAAAAAGATTATAATTAGAGGAGATCAAGACGAGGTAAATCGGCTTTTCACTAATTTACTAGAAAATGCAATTAAATACACTGATGCACAAGGAAATGTCTTTCTTTCGGTCAAACAATCTCAAACTAAAGTTATTGTTACAGTTAAAGATACAGGAATAGGTATTCCAAGCGATCATTTACCATTCATCTTTCAAGATTTTTGGCGGAGTGAGGCAGCAAAAGTTAAATATCCAGAAAGTTTAGGCTTAGGACTGACCATAGCTGAAGCCATCATCCAACAACATCGAGGAAAAATTACCGTTATTAGCGAGATAGGAGTGGGTAGCTGTTTTCAAGTTCATTTTCCCCTGTCGAGCAAAATTAGAAACTCTCAATATATCAATTAACTAAAAGTAACAAAAATTTATATTTCAACATAGTTATATTTTAGTTCATAAAAAATTACTCAAATCTTTTAGATAGTAGTAATTTGCTTTTTCTTTTCTATTTTCTATCTCTCAAAAACTAGTTCTGAGAGAATTACAATAACTAATTTATTATCAAACAACCAAGCTAAACAGCTATGCTGATTATGATTAAGTAGCTCTATAATTTTTACTAACAATATATTTATTGGCACGGTTAGATTATTTATGTCTTCTAATTTAGATATTAAACCTATACCTGACAAAGCTTTTGATTACTCTAGTCTAGATACTGAATGTTTGGATTTTGTACAGCAGCAAACTGGTGAAATTCGCTCTTTAATGAAACGGACAGCTCAAGACATCATTGAGATTGGACAAAGGTTGATTAAGGTCAAGAAGCTTTTGGGGTATGGACAGTACAGAAAATGGATCCAAGCTGAATTCAATTGGGGAAAATCAACGGCTAATTCGTTTGAAAATGTGGCCAAGCAGTTTGCAGGTGTCCAAAATTTGGATGTTTTTGCTGCTTCAGCACTTTACGAGTTAGCAGCACCTTCAACCCATGAAGCAGCTAGAAAAGAAGCGATCGCTTTAGCTCAAGCTGGGGAGAAAATTAGCTACAAAGCTGCTAAAGAAATTAAGCAAAAATATAAAGACAAGTCAGCTAAACCTCAGTTAGAATCTACCCAGAAGTTTTTGCCCTCTGAAGAATTTCAATTAAACGCAGAAATAGAAATAGATCAAAAGTAAACTCCCAAGACTTATCAATTACTTCTTCCTTAGCGAGAGATTCTGCTTCATCCCTAAAACAATTTCATCAACAAGAAATCATTGATATTTATCCTCAAGTAGTGGAAGAGCAATCGGAAGTTTCTTTTAATATCAAAGTATCTCAACCTGAGCAGTGGTGGAAGTTAGGAAATCATTATCTTTATTGTGGAGAACCCAATTCGCAGCAATTTCAAAGTAAGTTACCCAATAGAATTGCTTTAGCTGTGGCTTTTCCTTCCACTGCTGGTTGGAGTTGGGGAAATTTAGAGTCGAAAATAAATTCTTCTCTAACTCTTTTCAGTAGCTATGAAGATGTCGATTTAAAGTTATTTCGAGAAATGTTACGTAATGTACTAGAGCTTTATACTGATGGTCAAGAAACGGTTTTATTTGCTTTCGTTCCCGATCCTGTCTTACTTTTGTTGGCAGAAAGTCTTGATTGTCAATGCTTCATTGCTGAAAATGATGAAAAACTTTGCCAAGCAGTAATTCAGGCTTGGAAACAAATAGGCGGACAAGTATATTAAGGCGTTGCTGATTTGAAGTATACCATAAGGGTACAACGTGAAACCGAGAAGTAATCTGTTCGTAGCTCTTAGCTTTTAGCTTTTAGCCTTTTGGTTGATTTGCTTGGTCGGGAAAATCGTAAAATAGTGGCTGCGACAATATTTATGGTGGTAAAGCGACCCGTCTAAATCGCGATCGCTTGACTGAACTACTCTCTGAAAAGGTGTTGGCACGAAATGCGATGGATATTACCAAAATTCAAGGTATTCGCGAAGAAAAAGATTTTGGCATGATTTTTAACATGAGTTTATGGATGAGTTTTATGAGATCGCCAGACTAAAAACCACCATAAGATAAAACTCAAATAGATTTCTAACTGAGAAAAGCACTTTCTTATTTCGATTTTATTCATTTATATATTTATCGAGAAGAATTTTTATGTTTGATTACCAACACAATTTGCCAGAAGACTTTGAATGTCGGCGACAAGAAACTGCCTTAAAACGTAAACAAACACTTAATGATGCCTTTGATGCTTTTATAACTTCCTCACCATTAATCAATGGGGATGAAAAACGATATGAACAGCTTGGCTTGCCAGGGTTTGCTTCTTTTACAAAGGCTCTTGCTCATAATTCAATTGGGCTAGTGGAACAATCATCCTATGAGTCGCTGCTGAGGGCGATTGAACAAGGTAGTCAGTCAGCTTTTGAAGAAGTTCAACTCGGTGGTGGCAAACGCTTGCTGACTAATCCACTCAATGCATACTCATTTCAGTTAATCGGTAACGACTCTCATGGCGCACGAATAGCAGTAGCGCCTGAGTTTGCCAGTCGCAACACAGCAATCGATATGGTTGAGCGTTATTGGATGGCACTGTCGCGAGATCTACGATTTGACCAATATGCCAATAGTCGCCTAATTGCTGATGCTTGCGAGGACTTAAATAACCTGGGATTCGAGCAAGAGTTTGGTTTTGAATGTTCGCCAGATACGATCTTTCGAGGGCCTTATGAGGGTTGCGATGTAGGGCCTCACGTTTCTCAGTTTCTGCTGCGAGATTTCCAGTTTGGTAATCAGCCAATTCGACAATTGCAGCGTTATCCAAGAGAGGGTCTTGATTACTTAACGGATTTTGAAACTTGGAATAAAGTCAACAATGGCGAGATCAATCCGACAGGTTCAGACCTTATTGACGGTACGCGCTATATTACGACGTTGCGCGATGGGGGACAGTGGGTACATCTTGATTTTCCACATCAATCGGGTCTTTGGGCGACAATTATTCTGCTGGGATTGAAGGCAAACATATCAGAGGCGAGTCCATATGCCAGCGAAGATATTACCAGTTCCGAAGCGTTTGGCAGTCTGGGGGGTTTAGATATTACGGTTCAAAGTGGTCTGGCTGGAGTTTATGCTCTTAAACACGCCTGGTTTCAGAAATGGATCGTTCATCGGCGTTTGCGACCAGAAGTATATGCCCAGCGTCTTGAGCTTTGCCGACGTGGAGAACTTGGTCAACCTGATCATCCCCTCAATAATGACAAATTTGACGGGCTTTTTGGCTTAGGTGCAGACGTTTGGCGCAAGACTGGCGTACTCGATCGCATTCTTGAACATAATCAACAGCAAAACAAAGCTCAGAGTCGTGGCGATCAAAATGGGACGTGGCTATTACCAATGGCTTTTCCTGAAGGTTCGCCAACTCATCCTTCATATCCTGGTGGACATGCTACATTTGTGGCCGCAGCAGCAACCATTGCTAAAGCATTTTTTGCCGATGGTGAGTTTTTCAATCCGAAAGTGCCAATCGATCAGGGTCAGCAGCTAGGAGATTATCAAGGTCCTACCCTAACTGTGCATGGCGAGCTTAATAAGCTAATTGCTAACGTCACTTTATTCCGCGATGGGGCGGGAATGCATTGGCGAACTGATGGGACTGCTTCTGGTCTTAATGCTGCATTTGACCGTCAAGGTAACGGGATTGAGACAGGGGGAAATCTGTTGGGGGAGAAGATGGCAATTAGTATGTTGCGGGACATCAAGCGCACCTATCGAGAAGATGTGGGAACATTTGAGTTTCGCGATCTGGGTGGAAATTTAGTTCAAATATAAATAGTTTTTAGACTGCTAATTTGTTTAGATAGGCGATCGCGTTACTTAAAGCGATCGCTTTTTTCTACCATTTCACTAGTACATCCTACTGCTTATCTTCCTTTTAAGTCCTTTGTCACTCTGTGAGTCTAATGCTAGAAATTCTGCTAATTGCGCTTCAATCTCATCGCGGACAATTTGACGATACTCCAAGAAATGCTCATTATGAGCGCACATAGTCAGATAATGTTCCCAAACATCAGGGTTGTGGCGGATGATGCTAAATAAATGATGCCAAAACTTCCAGCGAGTATCTCGTTTAAATCCTTGTCGCCAGACGACAATTGCTAAGGCTCTAAGATCAACCCAAGTGGGCATACTGGCAGGGGCTTTATGTTTAGGTGTACCTAGTTTAAGAAAGCAGCGATAGACGCGATCTAAGTATCTTTTGGGTTCATATAATGTCCAAAATGTCTCGATGTATTCTTGGGCAATATCTTCAATGGGACGAGTCGGCACAAAATTCATCAGGGTAGTTTGGTTGATGTCTTTTCTCGTGTTGTCTCGTAAACGATTTTCCTTTTCTAAACGTTCCCACAGCGCTGTTAAGGGTAAAGCTTGCAACATCCCAAACATGGCGGTAGGAATTGCTGCTTCTTCGACGAAATTAATAATTCTAGTGCCAGCACCTTTTTTCTCGTTATCAAAACCAATGATAAACCCTGCCATGGGTCGTAATCCCGCCCGAATCATTTTATCTACCGTATCGGCGAGGGAGCTACGGGTGTTTTGAAACTTTTTCGTAAACTGGAGACTAGATTCATCGGGGGTTTCAATTCCTAAGAAGACGGCATTAAAATTACACTGCACCATTAACTCCATCAATTCTTCATCCGCAGCCAAATCAACGGAAGCTTCGGTATTAAAGTCAAAGGGATACTGATGGTCTTCTTGCCACGTTTTTAATTCCTGGAGGAGGAGCTTAACATTACGCTTATTACCAATAAAATTATCATCCACCATGAAAACAGAACGTCGCCAGCCTAATTCGTAGAGATAGTCTAATTCTTTGAGTAGCTGGGCTGGTTCTTTGGTGCGGGGTTTACGACCATACAGCACGATAATATCGCAGAACTCACATTGGAAAGGACAGCCGCGAGAGAACTGTACCGACATCGAATCATAAGCATCAAGCTCCAATAGGTCATAACGAGGGATGGGAGTGATGGTCACATCAGGCTTTTCAGTAGCGCGGAAAGTCCCACTAGTTTCACCTCTGCTGATTGCCTCCACAAATAAGGGTAACGTAATTTCTCCCTCATCCAGAATGAGAAAATCCGCCCCCGCAGCCTTGGGTTCATCGGGTAAGGAGGTAGAATAAGGACCACCCACGGCAACTAATTTATCTCGTCTTTTAGCTTCGGCAATTTGCTCCAACATATCCTGCTTTTGGACAATCATGGCAGAGAAAATGACCACTTCAGCCCATGCCCATTCCGCTTCCGTCACGTCTCTAATATTGCGATCGACCAGCTTGAACTCCCATTCTTGGGGCAGAATAGCAGCCACAGTAATCATTCCCAAAGGGGGTAATAATACTTTGCGATCGACTAATTCGAGGATTTTGTCATAAGACCAGAAGGTTTGAGGAAAGACGGGATAAATTAATAAGGCACGCATTTTAGACTAATCCTCACAGAACAACACAATTTGGAGACTATTGAAGACTACATTGTATATGAGGAAAACGTAATCTGTGTTTTTTAGTTATTGCGTGGGTTGAACAGAGGAATAAAATTAATTAATTCTTCAATGTTAATTCGGATAGTTTTACAAATACTTTCTAATGGCAAATCATTAGCATCAAGTCCAAAAGGATTTTCGATTTCAATCCCAATTTGCTCTATGCCAAAAACTGTAAAACTAATTACACTTACAATCGGTGCTGTCCACCAAGCTAATTCAGTTACTAATTGAAATGGTAATGTTAAACAATAAATTAATAACAATTGTTTGAGATGAATTGAATAGGCAACTGGTATAGGAGTTTTTAAAATTCTTTCGCATCCACCCAAAAACATCAACCATTATATCCAATAATTTTAACATCGCTGTTAACTGATAGCTATTGATATAATTACGCTCGAATTCTTTTTGAAGATATTCTCCAATTAACAACGCTACTTGTAAAGGTGGATTATGAACCTTGTGAAGTTCTTTATACCAATATTCTGGAATCAAATCTATAATTTCACTATTAATTTGCTGCCCTCTTAAATGTAATTTTGTTGATATAGCAAAAACTACTAAAAGATGTAGTATTTTAATTTTTTCTTCTCGATCTTTTGGACTATTCTCTATCACAGAAATCCAGATCATACGAGCAAGGTTACGAATTGAATTGACTAAGCTACCCCACAGTTTGCGACCTTCCCAAAAACGTTCGTAAGCAGTATTAGTCCGAAAAACCAACAATAAACCTAAGACAATACTGGGAACGACACTACTGAGGATTGGTATACCAACATCTGTATAATAATAATGAATAATAGAAATTAATAAGCCAAATAATCCGCAAAAAATAACTCTAGGAATAATTGCAGGAATGACTGAAGATTGCCAGCAAAAAATAAATTTAAACCAGTTTATTTCTTCAGAGTTAATAATTTCATTTAAAGGTATTTTTTTGCTCATCTTGAATTACAGATAATCTCTCAATTATCCAAAAAAATTATCTGGGAAAATGAAAATATAACATTTATTGTATTGATGAAACAAGCTTTTTTTTGGTTAGCTACTGTTGATTCAGTTAAAGATAGTGGCAAACTGTGGCGCGATCGCAACAATTTAAACTCTCAACAATCCGTTACAGTATTAATTACTCGTAGACCTCGCAAAAGTAATCAGAAAGAATTTGAACGAGCTTTATCTGACACTATTGATGCTGCCGGCGATCGTTACAAGGTTTTTTTATCTTCTTCTAGCAGAAGACCCTCGCGTCCCGGGACGGGATGAATGCTAGCTTTCAATGTGAAGGGTTTACTTTCTTTTTGTAACATGATATAGTTTTCTATAGCGGTAAAGCGCAGTAAATATCAGGAGATTGGCTTCCCTTACCTCAGATCGTCGGAACAAATATCGCCCTAGAAATTGTAATGGTGACGCGACTGGTAGATTAGGTTTAGCGGTGACGTACAGCCAAAAAAACCAAAAGAATTTAGCTCCGTTTGCGGTCGGTGCGCCCGTCAACGTTAAACAAACAGCCCAGTAACGGCGTTCTGTCGGGGACTACTTTAGTCTAGATAAGAGTCTATATGGGAATCCCTC
>JAAUOU010000142.1 GCA_012034765.1 Pleurocapsaceae cyanobacterium CSU_1_1
GCATATTGTGCTGTTTTGGGTAAAGAATTTTCTTGGGCAAACAAGCTCAATTCTCAAGCCAGACAAGCATCGGCTGAAAGAGCTTGGTCGGCAATTGCCAGGTTTTTGATAACTGCAAGAAAAATAAGCCAGGTAAGAAAGGATACCCACGGTTCAAAAAACATCAGACACATGGTTCTGTTGAATACAAAACAACGGGTTGAAAACTTTCTGAGTGTCGCAGGTATATCACTTTCACCGATGGCTTTAGTGCAGGTACTTTTAAACTGTGGGGTACTCGCGATTTGCATTTCTATCAATTGAAGCAAATCAAGCGAGTTAGAATAGTTCGTCGCGCTGATGGCTACTATACCCAGTTTTGTATTGACCAAGAGCGACTTGAGGAGAAAGAACCAACGTTTAAAACCATTGGTCTTGATGTTGGACTGAATCATTTTTATACAGATAGCGACGGGCAAACGATTGAAAACCCAAGACATCTGAGAAAGAGTGAGAAGTCCCTTAAGCGTTTTTCTCGTCGAATGTCCAAGACCAAGAAAGGTTCTAAAAACCGAGCCAAGTTTAGAAACAAACTGGCAAGAAAACACCTCAAAGTAAGTAGGCAGCGTAAAGATTTTGCCGTGAAGTTGGCAAGATGCGTAGTCCAGTCTAACGACTTGGTTGCCTATGAAGATTTGAGGGTGCGGAATATGGTTAAAAATAGACGTTTGGCTAAATCTATATCCGATGCAGCTTGGACGACTTTCCGTACTTGGGTTGAATATTTTGGTAAGGTTTTCGGTGTGGTCACGGTTGCCGTGCCACCCCACTACACCAGTCAAAATTGCTCTAAGTGTGGCAAGGTTGTTAAAAAAACTCTTAGTGTTAGAACTCATATCTGTCCTCATTGTGGGCATACACAAGATAGAGATTGGAATGCTGCAAGAAACATATTAGAGAAAGGATTGCGTACTGTAGGGCATACAGGAACGTCTAGTCTAGAGCTAGAAACGCCTCTGGAGACATCGACCTCTGCTTTGGAGGGGAAACTCCTCAAAGTAAGCCGAGTCGCGGAAAGAGGAAGCCCAAGAAGTGATTCTTGGAATCCCCATGCGACGCGAAGCTAATCCTTTAGGGCTTCAGGCTGGGGAGGATGTCAATCTACTTTTTCTTTAAATATACCAATCTAAAATAACTTGCCAGACAGCAGTTTTATAAGATATTCAGCATAGCACTAGATTTCTTTTAGGCGATCGCCAAATATGTTCAAGATACTCGAAGAAATAAGAGCCATTGCTCAACTTTACCTTTTTAGTACTTTTTAATACATACCATCAGTCTAATGTGGTTTTGGGCGTATGGGGCAGATAATGGCGCAACAACTGGTCAAAGATCGCCAAAAGTTCGTGATTCTTGATCGAGAAAGCGATCGCGTTGCTAAAGCTGAACAGTTGGGCTACTTAGCTACAATCGGTAATGCTACTGACGAAAACTTGTTGATATCTGTTGGAATTCAAAAAGCTAGAGTTTTAGCGACAGTCTTGCCAGATGATGCTGCCAATGTATTTATTACCTTGACAGCCCGTGGCTTGAATCAAAACTTAATCATCCTCTCACGAGGGGAGTTACCCAGTACAGAAAAAAAATTGAAGCTAGCAGGGGCAGATCGGGTCGTTTTACCCGCTATTATTGGCGGTATGCGGATGGCAAATTTGATTACTCGTCCCACCTCTACGGATTTTCTCAAAAGTCAAAGCGATCGCCATTATCTGGATGAACTATTGAGTCAAATTAATATTCAAATTGATGAATTAGTGATTAAGAAAAGTTCGGCTTTAGCTAATAAAAGCGTTGGTCACATAGAAGTTCGAGGCAAGGGTACTTTTATTATTGTTGCTATTCGTCGCGAGGATAAAACCGTAATTAAAAATCCCGATCGCAGCGTTATGCTAAGACCAGGAGATACAGTGATTGTTATGGGACATCATGGTGATATTCCTCAATTCGCTCAATTTAATGAGCTGAAAAGCAAAATGCGCTATCGAGGTTCGAGCATTAGCTAATTTTGCGAAAATTATAGCTTTTGGTAGATTAGCTGCAAATAAGAGTTGTTTACGCTCAAAAGAGTAAATATAAAGTTTTTCCAGGAAATACTAATTATGAGTACTGACGACAAATCAAAAAAAATGGCTGACGAATTTAGATTAAAAATTTCGTTGTGGCTGCTTCTAGACAAGAAGGTAAAACCATAATATTTATCTATATGACATCCAGATTGATGTGAAGTTAAGATGAAGCTTGATATTTGAACTTTATTATTAATTATTGGTAGTGTTAGTAGTGCTATGAGTCAAAAGAATATTAGCGGACGAAGAGCTTTTTTGTTTGCTTTAGGGAGTTTAGGTGGCTTGGGCGCAGCAAATTTACTGCATAAATTTAACTGTGAATTAGTATTTGCCCAACAGAATAGTAAGTATTTGAATAACAAAGCTGGCAATAAAGATAATGGTACAGAAAGCTTACGTCAAATAGCTGCTAGTAAAGGTATCTTGTATGGTGGATTTCATCAAAGATCTCCTACTGATTTCTCTCAGGATCTAAAATTTCAGCGTACATTTCTTGAAGATTACAGTTTAATCGTGGGGGGTTTTTTTGGCGTTACGGTAGGGCCATTTGGTTTAAATAATTACAATTTTAGTCAAATAGATCCTTTCTTTAATTTTGCTCAACAAAATAGTCTGGCTTTTCGCGGTCATCCGATGATTTGGAATCAGTATAATTCCCCTTGGTTAGTAGAAAAGTTTAAATCTGCCAACACCACTAATGCGGAAATCGAACAAATTTTTACTAATCACATTACTACTTTAGGCAAAAAATATGCAGGTAAGGTCAATTCATGGGATGTGGTGAATGAAGTGATTAATGTTGAAGACGGGAGAGCAGATGGTCTAAGAGATACGATGGTGAGCGGTTTTAATGGTGAAAACTATCCTACTTGGCTGAAGTTTTTGGGAGCAGACTATATTCAACGAGCTTTTGAGCTTGCCCATGCAGCAGATCCTGGTGCCAAGCTAGTTTTAAATGAAACAAGTCTAGATTATAGCGATGCTTCGGGCAATAGCTATTGGGAAAAGCGTCGACGTGCTTTACTAACTTTACTTACTAACTTAAAAGCTAAAGGTACGCCAATTCATGCCTTGGGCATTCAAAGCCATTTATTAGCTCGATTTAACAAGAATTTTGATGGTAATAAGTTCCGTAAGTTTTTGAGTGAAGTTGCCAGCTTAGGGTTGAAAATTATTGTTTCTGAGTTGGATGTAAGCGATACAGAATTGCCAAAAAGTATTGAGGTGCGCGATCGCATTGTGGCGCAATCATACTATGAGTATCTTTCTGTGGTGCTAGATGAGCCAGCAGTTACCACTGTGATTAATTGGGGGTTAACAGATCGCTATACTTGGTTGAGCGATTTTGCGCCTAGAAGTGATGGTGCAGAAGTACGTCCCCTACTGCGCGATCGCCAATACAACCGTAAGCCAGCTTGGCAAGCAGTTGCCAAAGCACTCAAGGAAGCTCCCGCCAGATAATAACTGAAATTCTGGCAAATTAAAGCAAATTAAATCATTAGTAATCAAACAAAAGGTTTAATTAGTGTACGGGCGATCGCTAAATCTAGAATCAAACGAGCGATCGCAAAACAGACAATACTTTGTAAGACTAAACCACCTGAAAATAATAGCTCAGATAAAACCAAGTTTTTTTCCACCAAAGCCAATCCTCTAACCAAACCAAAAGCTAATACTGCACCATCCTTTAAGTGAGAATTGCGATCGCTCCGAACTATATAACGATAGGTTACGCCAAATAAAAAACCACTAACTGCACCAATCGCTAATTCAATCCCCCATGTCCAGTTAATCACTACATCAGTCTTCAATACTGGAATAAGACCTATTACTAAACCTTGAGGCAATAAGAACAACAACTTAGCAAGGGTAAATGCTCCTGCACCAATGAGTCCCGCCTTAACAGATTCGATTCTTTCCGTAACTAAACTAGGCACAATTCCCTCTAATAATTTACTCGAACCATGAATACTAGTATCCCTTGTGGTTAATTGCCTAAATAAGTAAATAAATTTAACACCTAGCTTAATTTCTGATTAATTTATCAGTGTAATTACGTAAATTATTTATTATCAAGGTATGCTCAAGATAGTAGATATCTCAGTGCCATGTCCGTTAATCTTCACCAGCTAGATCAAATTAAAGAATACGCTCAGGCGATCGCTGTCCTCGAAGAGTTTGTTGAAGAATTGGTGATTGAATTTAGCGACTCAATTGAAGGCAAAACCTATTTGCAGACTCATCCCGCTACGACAGAGTATGTAGGTAGTTGGATCGATCATTTGCTTTATTTTGGTTATGTTTATGAATCGGTAACTTTACCTCAGATGGGAATGAGTAACGTAGAGGTGATTGTTACTCAGATTTTTCCCCACAAGATTTCTTTGCTCGATCCCATAGAAGCCAATACGGCAATTCCTGAATTAATTGCTTTCTGGCAATTTCTCAAACGAGAATATCAACATCCCCAAGCACACAAAATTATCAAGCTTCTAAAACAAGTTAAGTCTAAGTTCCCCAGCATCATGAACGATCAGCGTAATTTTGACCTGGCTAAATTTTCCTTGGCGAGCATAGCAAAATTTGAGCTGGCTAACAAAGCAAAGTTAAATAAGTTAAATAAGTTAAATAAGTTACAACACCATCAAAAATCAACCTCAATCAACTTCAGTGCTAGCTTACCCAAAACCACTACTACTTCATTTAATGACTTTGCAGTTGATCAAGAATTACTCCCAGGCTGGACAGAATTAGAACAGGTATTGCAGGAGTTGAGCAACGAACTATTAACAGAATTTGCCCAAGAAGTGCCTTCCGCTCAAGAATTTCAGCAGCATCTAGCAAATATGACCCGAAAGCAAGTTCAGCTAATACCCGATATGTCTCAACAAGCGATCGCTATTCTGCAACAGCAAGAAATTACTCAAACCACTCCAGGAAGTATATTACAAGATTTCCAAACACTCTTGAATTTTATCGGTCAAGAGGGAATGACTGTGGGAGGAAAACGTAATTTGATTCCCCAAAAATCCCTGGCTCAAATTAATCAGCAGTTAGTTGAACCAATTCAAACCGATCTCCAGCGTCCCCAACAAAAGTCTTATCCAACCATTAATGGGCTATATTTACTGCTCAGGGCTACAGGGATGGGCAAGATCTTGCAACAGGGCAAAAAACGCAGCTGGTTTTAGACCCCATACTGCTCGATAATTGGCAACAGATGAATTTGACCGAGCTTTATTTTAATTTACTCGAAGCCTGGTTAATCATCGCCAATGAGGAGATGCTGGGGGAACGAGGATATATGAGCGAGGGAACAAGATGTCTACAGTATTGGTCAAAAATGCCCGCTAAAGGGGAAAAGTTTCAGGATTATCAAATACAACAAAACCTAAAATATTATCCAGGGTTTCATAATCTGGCTTTGATGAAGCTCTTTGGGCTGGTTGAGGCTAGCTATGGTAAACCAGAAACAGGTAAGGGTTGGCGAGTAAAAAGCGTCAAGCAAACGGCTTGGGGTAAAGCATTACTTCAGACTGCATTTGAGGGTTGGACTTATCCTGAAATGATCTGGGACGATGAGCAGCCTGTAGATATTCGGTTTGGCAAACTCCAGGCAATTTTGCAGCCCTACTTTCCTCAGTGGCAGAAAGTTATCGAACTACCTCAAGTTGAGTTGATCAATGGAATCTATGTTTTCAAGGTTAGTTGGCAGCAGATTTGGCGACGCATTGCTATTGCTAGCGACATGACTCTCTGGGATTTGAGCCAATTAATTTTGCAGTCTGTTGATTTTGATTGTGATCATCTAGATATGTTTAGCTACAAAAACCAACTAGGACGAACTGTACAGATAGTTCATCCCTACATGGATGGTTCTCCCTCCACCGATGAGATGAAAATAGCTGATTTACCTCTGGAGGTAGGATCGGTTATGGAATACCTGTTTGATTTTGGCGATAACTGGGAGTTTCAGCTACAGCTTGAAGAAATTAAACCAGATCTTCATCCAGGATATGGTGAGATTATCGCTAGTGAAGGAAAAGCCCCCGAACAATATCCTGATTGGGAAGAGTATTAATTGACACTCTCACGTTTTAAATTTCAGCGATCGCAACTAGGAATTGAATCAATCATTTATTCGCTGTGCAAAGTCAAAGTAAATTTGATTACGATTGTTATCTAGATTCAGTAGGGTGTAATTTTACCCAGCTAGGATAAAAACTATACCTATACAAATTTACTGTTATGGAATCCAATCAGAACCAGCCTTTAGAACATCAAAACGTACCCATCGCCCATCAAGGGTTACATAGCTTTTTGTATAGTTCTGAGGGGGAACATAGTGCCAAAGATGCTTCTGTCTCAATTAATTTTGATGGAACAGAGATAGTTGAGATTTCAGTTTGGGAACAACAAACAAAAAACAGCAAAGTGGCTGGAGTCTACGCTGTTCTAGATAGCGATCGCCTTTATCAATATATCGGTTATTCTAGGGATGTTCAGCGCTCTCTCAAAGGACATATTACTCAAAACGGAACTCAAGTCTGTAGCTATATCAGAGTTAAAACCTTTAAGTTTCCCAAACGTCAGGCAATGGAAGCATTAAGAGATGAATGGCTGGCTGAATTAAATTATCTTCCTGCTGGTAATACAGGCGGCAACACCTGGGCAAGTACTATTGGCGAAGCTGCTAAAGCAACCATGAGCGAAAGTGAAAGGAACGCCTACGAAGAGAAAAAGCTTAAGTTACGCAAAGCAATGGCAGATACAACTTTAATTGATGAATTAGAAACGCAAACTAGCCAAAGCGAAACAGAACTACAGCGCCGACAAAAACTAGAAGCAGCGGTTAAAAACGATGACTGGAGTTCAGTTATTGAATCTCAATGATTTAGCTCTAAGCTTCAAGCTTAGAGCTACGATTTGGTACTAAATAACAAGTAAAACGCTATATATAGTGCTTGACTTTTTGCTTTGCTTAACTTGTCACCAATACCAAATCCCTTTAACAGCTAGCATTGTCAAATTAAACTGTAGTTCTGGCGATCAAAAACAAAACTCTATTGAGATATACGATAGGCTTCAATACTTTGATAATTATTTTCCTCTTCATAAAGATGACAAACTTTAGTCACCTTCTGAACTAATTCCCAATTAAAGGTACAGTCTGGGTAAAGATATTCACCCCAATTATCAACCAAACTTTGATGAGCCTGACGCAAATTGTACCAAGGAATAGCGGTAGTGAGGTGATGGGGAATATGTACGTTAATATCGTGACAAAGAAATTCTACCCACCCAGGATACTTGCAGTTTACTGTTCCTGATAGTTGAGCGATCGCCTCATTCCATTCACTTTCTGGTTTAAAAGGAATTTCAGGCATAGTGTGATGGAACATAGTAAAGGTACTCATCCAGAAATGATATACCAGCCAAGGCATCAGCCAGAATTTGATCAAACCTGTAATGCCAAAAGCAAATAATACGGCGCAATAGGCTAAACCACCACCAATCACGACTAGCAATACGGAAAAACGAACCTGTTCTCTCTGTTTGCCTTCAAATTTACTCCAGGTAAAGTGCAGTTTTGCCCAATGAGCGATCGAACCCATCCACCAAAACCAACCACGCATACGGCGATATAGCCACTGTAGGAGAGGAGAAGCGTTGTCATAAGTCTTGGGGGTAAAAGGCGACCAAGCATTATCTATATCTAGCTTATTTGTATGCTTATGATGATGATTATGTAAAATGCGCCAAGCATGATAGGGATAAATAATTGGCAAGGTCATAATATGCCCAACCAGATCATTCACCCAAATACGATTGGAGAAAGAGCGATGCCCACAATCATGAGCAATCACAAAGAAGCCTTGTAAACTAGTACCTAAAAATACCCAAGCAACAGGCAATAGATACCAAGGCGATGCTGCAACTAACCAATAGCCCAAAATTACGCAAACAACATTGATGACTACCTTTGTCCAGGCCTTGCGGGAGTTTTTAACAAAAACCTCTTTAGGTAAGGTATTGATGATGTCTCTAAGCTTTATGTCTTCAGACAAATTTGGGGATTGAGAAAATTCTGGACTTTGACGAAATACTGCTGTCATAAAACTTGTTGGACGATTTAAATATTATCTAGAGGGACTTGTGCAAAATACTGCCCAATAAAATGTTGTTAAAGAGCCTTTTACTTATAGGCATGAAGGTCATATTCCTCATGAAATTCATCATGGGAATGAGCAATTAGCCGATTTTTGACAGTAACAGCTAGCTTGTCCGCAACTGAACCAAAAATTTTAAGAATATTGCTTTCTTTTACAATCCTTAATACTTATATCACAGTTGCGTCAACTATTAAGTTTTGGATTAGGGAAAATTACTCTGTTTAACACTTAAAACCAATAAAATCTTAAATTTAAATATTCAGTCGAACTATTTTGTAGCTTCAACCTAACCTACAAGTAAATTTTCTTCTGGATAATGCAAACTACTGGGGCGAGGATCGCCAATCAAAGCAGCAATTAAAAGCAGAATATTAACTCGACCGATATACATTGCCAGAACGATGAGGAGTTTAGAGGCAACGCTTAAACTACTAGTAATGCCTGTAGATAATCCTACGGTAGCAAAAGCAGAAATTACTTCAAACAGGACAGGGAGTAGCTGAGAATTGCTCTCTAAAGAAGAAACTAAAATAGTTATCAATACGATCGATGCTGCTGTCCCAAAAACTACTGCTACTGCTTTAAGAATCAAAGTGCTAGGAACTTCTCTCTGATAGATAGTAACCTGGCTTTTACCCTGTAAAACTGATTTAGTGGTGTTGTACATAATCCTGAAGGTAGTGGTTTTAATGCCACCTCCTGTACCGCTAGGGCTAGCACCAATAAACATCAAACCCATAGTGATAAATAAGCCCGCAGTAGTCATTTTGCCAATATCAATAGTGTTAAATCCAGCAGTTCTGGTCGTCACGGACTGAAACCAGGCTGCCAAGAATTTGTCCTTAAAACCAAAGGCTTCTAAAG
>JAAUOU010000006.1 GCA_012034765.1 Pleurocapsaceae cyanobacterium CSU_1_1
CGATCAAATCGAACAGAAATTAAAGGATTATTTCTTATCTCATCAACTTCAGACACCGCAACAGATTAAGAATACTATTCGTCATATCTGTGATTTAGTTCGGTAATCTTTGGGCGGGATGGGAGTAGCCCCTTTCGGTGATTTATTTTATGTATCACTTTTAAGCCAGCCCAAACGCCAAAAATAGATGATTAAACTTAAGGCGATCGCCAGCATAATTCCGATACATAAAGGATAGCCCCAATAAAAGTTAAGTTCTGGCATATTCCACGGAGAAATCTCCGTATTAAAGTTCATGCCGTAAATCCCTGCTACAAAGGTTAAAGGAATAAAAACGGTGGAAATTACCGCTAGCAGCTTCATCACTTGATTCATTTTATTGCTCACCGCCGAAAGATAGACATCCATTAACCCCGATGCCAGTTCACGATAAATTTCTAAAGTATCAATGATTTGCACGGTATGGTCATAGCAGTCTTTGAGATAGCGTAAGACATGATCGCCAATCAAAGGATGACCATCCCTAATTAAAAGATTTAAGATATCTCGTTGTGGCCAAACAGCACGGCGCAAAGATAGAAGCTCACGCTTAATTTGATGAATCTTGCCCAAGGTGGCTTGAGTGGGGTAGGTTAAAACCAATTGCTCTAATTCTTCAATTTTTTCACCATAGACTTCTAAAACTGGGAAATAACTATCAATCACCGCATCCCAGAGAGCATAGGTGAGATAGTCGGCTTGCTGCTGACGAATTATGCCTTTGCTTTTTGCTAGGCGATCGCGTACTGGAGTAAAACAGTCTTGATGGGGTTCTTCCTGGACGGTTAATAAATAATTTTCACCCAAAATAAAACTAACCTGCTCTAACCAAACACCTTTGGCATCTAAATTAACCATTTGGGTAATGACCACTAACTGGTTTTGATAATCTTCTAGCTTAGGACGTTGAGGAACATTGACAATATTTTCGAGCAAGACAGGATGTAGATCGAACACCTCTCCTAGCTTCTCTAAAATTAAGCGATCGCCCAATCCGCCTACATCTACCCAAGATATTGACTTAGTGGTGAGATAATCTCTACATTCTTCTGGAGTTAAGTTGCTGGCATAGTGATGACGTTCCTGGTTGTAGTCGATTAAAGTAATTTCTGATGGTTTTGCTTGAGCAGAGATCGCTATAGTGCCTGGCATACTGCCTGGTTGATTGTAAGCGTAATTTAGTGACATGGAGCGATCGGGGTCAATATTTTGATTAGAAGAATTAGTTCTGGCAATCATAAATAAGTAGTCATCAGTTATACATTAATCAATTCTCTCTTGAGCAGCTCTTTTTTAGGTAAACTATACTCAATTTAATTTCTGCTGTTGTAAATGATTAATTTGCATACTTATCATTTAGCTAAATGAAATGTTACACTTGGTTAGTTTGCATTTTTTTATTTATTAATTCGTATTTTACAAAACTCTAATTATTTTTTAATTCATGGAAAATATTATTACTACTTCAACTGTAGACTCATCTGATTTAGCTGCAAGCAGTAATCTTTTGGATTTAACAGCCTTTACTAAAGCTCTATATACTCTACGCAATGAATCTGATTCATTGCGCCAATCTTATGCAACAGCAAAACCTTATCCCCATGTAGTAATTGATGATCTGTTTCAGCCTGAATTACTTGATCGTTTGCTAGCAGATTTTCCTGAACCTGGCAGTAGAGATTGGTTACTCTGGGACACACACAATGAACTAAAAAGTACTTCACGAGGTATTGAGGGACTATCAACCTTTACGCAAATGTTTTCCTTGTGGCTTAATTCAGTAGATGTAGTCAAGACAATTGAATCTATTGTGGGCATGAACAACTTAGTGGGAGATCCTTCATTCCACGGTGCAGGATTACACGAAATGCATCGAGATGGCTGGCTAGCAATGCACGCTGACTATACCAGACACTTCAGTATGCCTCTGATGCGTCGCATCAACGTCTTGATTTATCTCAACCGAGATTGGGACGCTAGCTGGGGAGGAGAACTGGCGCTGCAAGATGCCACTGACGAGAATAGTCGAGTTAGTTATCCTTGCTACTTCAACCGCACGATTATTTTTCCTACTACCGCCAAAACTTTCCACGGTGTTCCCACTCACCTATCTTGTCCACCAAATCGTAGTCGTAAACTACTTTCAATTTACTATTGGAGTCCTATTCCTATGCCTTTATGGTCTAAAGTTGGTACTCCCTTACTGTGGGCATCAGACAATAAGAACAAACTCAAAAGATTGATGAAAGGAGCTTGATTTTAAATCTTGAACCACACGATTATGTAGGGGAGATTGGCCAATCGCCCCTACTGCTAAAAACTTTAATAAACTTAAATAAAAACTTTAAACCTGCTGCTCAATCGCTGCTTTATATAGTTTTGAATCTTACGCAAGATCCGATCCCAGGTGGAATTTTTACAATCTGGATTAGCAGGATCGCAACTTTGAATTGCTTCCACTAATTTTGCCTCCCGCACGTCTACATAACCATCACTGTAGACTAAAGCACTAATTTTTTCTAATAGTTGCTGATAATCTTCAGCAGAGTGGTTTTCACCAAAATATTCTTCAAGCCATTGGTAACATTCGACAGCTTGAACTGGTTTCAATTCTGACAGTAGAGGTTTGATTTCTGGATCGTTAGCCAATTGAAAATCTTGGGCTACACGACGCAGGTAAGCTCTTTCTTCTGGTTGAATTACCCCGTCAATCCAAGCAGCAGCAATAATAATTTTGAGAATTTGCTTCATTTTTCTTGTTTCACCCATCTCACCTATCTCGTACTAATCTCACCATAAAAAATCCATCCATATCAGATCGGTGAGGATAAACTTTAATCCAGCCTTCAGAGGTTATCCAATTTTGCGCGATCGCATTAATCGCTTGATGAGGATCTACACTCCAATTTGAATTATTTGTCAAAAAAGATTGTATTACTTTTTCATTTTCTAAAACATTAAGAGTGCAGGTAGCATAAACTAACACACCTTTTGGTTTAACCCATTGTGCTGTCTTTTGGATCAGTCCCTTTTGTAGCTCAAAAAGTTCCTCAACAGCTTGAGATGTTTGTCGCCAACGAAGATCGGGACGTTTGTGCAGCGTACCCAAACCCGAACAGGGTGCATCTAGCAAAACTCGATCGGCAATATTCTTAAAGCGCTCAAATTCTCGACTATCCCCCACTTCGATTTGAATTGAGTTTAACTGCAACCTAGCGGCATTTTCTCTAACTTTATTTAAGCGTTTAGCAGCGCGATCACAAGCTATTATTCGACCATTATCCTGCATTAATTCGGCTATATGGGCAGTTTTCCCCCCTGGAGCAGCACAGGCATCAATTATCGTTTCCCCAGGCTGTGGGTCGAGCAAATGCGTCACTAACTGAGCGCTAGCGTCTTGAATCATCCACCATCCCTGTTGATAGCCAGGTAGATCGGTAATCGCCCCTGCATTTTCGAGTCGTAATCCTTGAGGTAAGTTGGGGATGCGCTCAACAGATCTACCTTCATTTTTTAAAGCATTTTCTACCTGTTCGAGGGAAGCTTTAAGCAGATTAACTCGTAAATCAATTTTGGGTGATCGATTAAACCAAGCTAGCAGTTGGTCTACCTCTTCAATGGGTAGCTGCTCTAACCATGTCTCGATAATCCAATTAGGAAAACTGTGCTTGATGCCTAAGTTGGGAATGGGATCGGTTGGTAGCTGCAAAGGATCGCCTAACTCTGCCTGACGGATATAGCTGCGTAACAGCCCATTAACAACACCTCCGAGTTTAGAAATTCCCTGCTCTTTTGCTAATTCTACGCTGGTATTAACTGCTGCTGAGGCGGGGATGCGATCGAGATAGCGTAACTGATATAGACCCAAGTGTAAAATAATGCGTAAATCTGGAGGTTGCTGCGCTGCTTTTTTTTGCCTAATAAATCAATTAAACTGTCTAAAGTACGCTGACGGCGCACAGTACCATAGACTAATTCACAGGCAAAATTACGGTCTGTCTGACTAATTTCAACTGTTTTATCCACCGACTTAAGCACGCGGTTGAGCGCTATATCCGTATAGGCTTTTTGTTGATAAACATTTTGTAGGGCGAGGAAAGCCAAGGAGCGAGAATTGAGAAAGGATACCATGCACAAAAGAGAAAATTGCTCTATTGATCTTACAGCGACCATCGCCAAGTTAGCATTAATGTTTGTTTTGGCGATCGCCTATCAGCTATCAGCTATTAGCTATCAGAAAATATCAACTTTTGACTTCTACTAAGACTGTTCACTGATAACTTCTACCCCGCCATGTGGTCGGTTTTTTGAGAGAAGACAACAAGATCCGCAAGACTGCTAGTTGATCTGCCAAAGGAGATAACCAGAAAAAGAAAGACGAACCTGAATAGGAAGGAGCGATCGCAATTAACATTCCGCAACGTAATAAAAACAGAAAAGCGTTTAAACTGAATAATATAAATATGCTGGGATAATTATTGCCCAAATACAGCAGATAGCCACTTAACAACAACAAGGGTAAGGGTAAAGCCTGAACACAGAGCAAAAATAAAACATCTCCCCAGATTTGAGCAGGATTAGCTGCATCTTTAAGATCGAGCGATCGCCCCCATTCATTCCAGGTTTCTTTTGCTCCCTCATACATTCTGACCTTAATTACCCTTGAGCCATCAAAAAAACCCACCTTATAGCCCGCAGCAGCAATATTGCGAGCTAAGGTAACATCATCGCAAAATGAACCCGCAGCGGAAGTATAACCATTAAGCTGTTCTAACACTGCGCGCCGACATAAAAAACACTGCCCATTTGCCATTACTCGACTCGAACTAACCGCATCCACTCCTGCCGAGTCGAAGCGAAATAGCAAAGTCATCAGTAAGGCAGGTTGTAGACACCATTCTCCAGGATTTTGCAGGATAAACTGGGGTGCCAAGGACACCATGTCGTAACCTTCTACTTCCGCTACTTTAACCAAGCTGGCAATTAAACCAGGCTGGGGTTCAGTATCCGCATCAATCCCTAAAAACCACTGGCTATGAGGAGAAATATGTAGATATCCCGTATGTAAAGCCCAAGGACGACCAACCCAGCCAGGAGGTAAAGGATCGTCAGTAATTAGACGTAACCGAGGATCACTTTGCCTGGCAGTTTTCACAATGTCTTGGGTGCCATCCTGAGAATTACTGTCGACTATAATCGCTTCCCGTAGTTCATAGCTTTGCTGACTCAAACCGAGCAAACAGGGCATAATTCTCTTAGCTTCGTTGAGAGTAGGCACTACCACACTTACTTTGCCGATTAAATCGGGTTCTGCTGACTGGGGTAGTAAAGGTGATCTCCTTCTTGCTCCTTTGAGTAAACGAGATAATAAAATGGCGGTGGCTGCGAGCTGGGAAATTAACATCCCGAAAATAAAGCCATCAAAAAGCTCAGAGTTCAATCTTTTAACTATTTAAATATTAAATTAATGATCAATTGTTAGTTGCTAGAGTGTTACCTTCAGCAGTGGTGTTTTGATTGGTGGCGATCAAGTAAAGAACCAGTAAAGGTAGAATACCCAGAACAAAACCTAACAATACAGGAATATAAAACCCTGCTGCCAAACTTAAAACAGCAGCAAAAACAAAGTTAGCAAGATAGATGACCAAGGGAAGTTTGAGATCGTTACTAGCAATGATCAAAGGTTTTGCTTTCCACAGCAAAGTAGCTACCGTCATAAACATAATTCCTGTACCCATCCAGCCCAGAAAATTTTGATAAGGCATCCCAAAAAATGCCCCAGGCTGATCCCAAACCCAAAAAGGCACGGGTGCTTGACTCATAGCTGGATCGAGGACAAAATCCCATGAAGTAAGGCACAATGAGCCACAAACAATCGCCCCTAGTTCACATAACCAGTTGCTAACGTCTAGTCTTTTTAATCCAGCCAAGGCAATGATGTAAGCACTAAAGCCGAGATAAAACCAGGATAAAGGAATAGTAAACGGTACTAATCCAGCAATTTTATAACCTAGTCCACTTAGATAACGATATTCGCCAAAGGGAAACCCTGTACTTGTACCCAGTAATTCACTGCCAAGAGATAAAGCGATCGCTGGGATCATAAAGCTTAACCAATGCCAGACTCCCAATGTGCGATAAGCATACAAAGCAACCGCAGCAGTTGCCAACAGCATATAAACCACTCCGCCACCAGCCATTGACCAACCAAAGATCCTCGAACCCCAAGCAAATTCAGCTAGCTTTGCCTGAAACTCGATATTGGGTAGCACCAGCGCAATTCCCGCCAAGCCAAACGCCATTGCTAAAACATGACCGATCAACAAATAATTCTCTGTTCTAGATGCTCGCTTCATAAATTAACTACTGTAAACACTTATTGTATAAAAATTAGACTCCTAGATCAGTTTACAAATATTCATCAAAAAATGTATAGTCAAATTAGAAATTAATTGTTAAATCAAGCTTAGTTGCCAGAAAACCACTTAAAAACCAACATTAAGGGAGCATAAATGCTCAATCAATTATTTGCTGTTCGCTGGTTGCTCTTTTTAGAAAATAGTAGAGTAATGATAAGTATGGTTAACTTAAGATTATTAGGGATGATTAGTTGCCAAGAGTGACCAGAAAAAGGTAAAACAACTAAATCTTAGTAGGTATCGTAAATACAAGGAAATTTGATGTACCAAGGAAGTATAAGAGAGTTACATCAGCAGTTGGTAAGCAAAGAACGTTCGGCAGTAGAAATTGCTCAAGCCACTTTAAAACAGATCGAAGCAGTAGAACCAAAAGTTAAAGCGTTTCTAGCGGTAACTGCTGAATCGGCTTTAGCCAGCGCTCAAGCAGTGGACGACAAAATTGCAGCAGGGGAAAGTATCGGCATATTAGAAGGTATTCCTGTGGGGATTAAGGACAATATGTGTACCAAGGGGATTAAAACCACCTGTGCCTCGCAAATTTTGGCTAATTTTGTGCCTCCTTACGAATCTACCGTTACGCAAAAGTTAAAAGACGCAGGTACAGTAGTCGTGGGGAAAACTAACCTCGATGAATTTGCGATGGGGAGTTCTACAGAAAACTCTAGCTATCAAACTACAGCTAATCCTTGGGATTTAGAACGAGTACCAGGAGGATCTTCCGGTGGTTCAGCAGCAGCCGTCGCCGCAGGAGAATGTGTGGTTTCACTCGGTTCAGATACAGGGGGATCGATTCGTCAGCCAGCTTCTCTTTGTGGGGTTGTGGGTTTAAAGCCTACTTATGGTTTAGTGTCTCGTTTTGGCTTAGTAGCGTATGCTTCTTCATTGGATCAGATTGGTCCTTTCTCTCGCACTGTCGAAGATTCAGCGATTTTATTAAAAGCGATCGCTGGACATGATCCCCAGGATTCCACTAGCCTTAAGGTAGACATTCCCGACTATACTCAATATCTCCAACCTGAACTCAAGAAAGGATTAAAAATAGGCATCATCACCGAGACTTTTGGATCGGGATTAGATCCAGTAGTAGCAGAAGCAGTGCAAAAAGCGATCGCCAAACTAGCAGAACTTGGTGCAGAAGTTCAAGAAATTTCTTGTCCTCGTTTTCGTTATGGTTTGCCTGTCTACTACATGATTGCATCTTCTGAAGCCTCCGCTAACCTCGCTCGTTACGATGCGGTGAAATATGGAGTACGGGAAGAATCAGAGAACTTGCTAGAGATGTATACCAACACTCGTGCTGCGGGTTTTGGTGCCGAAGTTAAGCGTCGAATCATGTTGGGTACTTATGCTCTTTCGGCAGGATATTACGATGCTTATTATCTCAAGGCGCAGAAGGTGCGTACTTTAATCAAACAAGACTTTGATAATGCATTTGCCCAAGTAGATGTTTTAGTCTGTCCTACTTCTCCTTCCACGGCATTTAAAGCAGGGGAGAAAACAGACGATCCTCTCTCCATGTATCTCTCTGATTTAATGACTATTCCCGTTAATCTAGCTGGTTTACCAGGAATCAGTATTCCCTGTGGCTTTGATTCCCAAGGTTTACCCATTGGGTTACAGCTAATTAGTAATGTGCTGAGGGAAGATGTCTTGTTTAATACTGCTCATGCCTATGAACAGGTAACAGAATGGCACAAAAAACAACCTGAAATTTAACTGCGGAATGTCAATCGTACTTAGATTAATTGGCTTTTCCCGTTTGAAATAACCGACCAATAATTTCCTCAATGGGAGGATCGCTGACGTTTAAATCTTGTACTTGTAACTCTGCTAAAATGCGCGAAATGGTTACAGTTAACTTTTCTCTGGGTACTAGCAGACGAACTTCTTGTCCTTGAATGGATTCCACCTCACCAAAATCAGCTAGTTCATCTCGTGATAGAGTCTGAGCAAGTTCTACTTTAACTTGGCGATAGGGAGCAAAACGATCTAGTAAATCTTCTAGCAAGCCATCGTAAATTAATTGTCCTTGATGAATGAGTAAAACGCGATCGCATAATGCGGTAATATCTGCCATGTAGTGACTAGTGAGTAAAATAGTCGCACCATAACGTTGATTGTACTCTTGTAGAAATTCTCTTACGGCTACTTGGGCATTAACATCTAAACCCAAAGTCGGCTCATCGAGAAACAATACTTGAGGGTGATGCAGCAGCGCCGCTAATAATTCAGCCTTCATTCTTTCCCCCAGAGATAGCTTGCGTACTGGCTGATGTAGCTTATCTGACACATCCAGCATACTGGCTAATTCTCCTAAGCGCTGTTGAAAAACGCGATCGGGAATATTATAAACAGCAGCATTAATCCGCAGGGAATCTAAAGCAGGCAAATCCCAGAGTAGCTGTTGCTTTTGCCCCATGACCAAACTCATTTTGTTTAAAAACTGCGGTTGACGACGGAAGGGAACATAATCGGCTACCCTAACTTCTCCTGCTGAAGGATGAATCAAACCTGTCAGCATTTTAAGAGTAGTTGTTTTCCCTGCACCATTTCCTCCTAAAAACCCGACTACTTCTCCTGGCTGAATCTTAAAAGAGACATTTTGCACCGCCTTGATTTCTCGATAGGTACGGCGAAAAAAGTGGGTTAAAGTGCCTTTTAATCCTGGCTGCTTAATTGCCACAGGATAAATTTTACTCAGGTTATCAACGACAATAATAGACACAATAAAGTTTTAATCCTGCACATTAGATTGTAGTTTATTGAGCTTAATTTTAGGTGCGATCGCCGATTTCCCTGGATTGATTTATCTCCTTTGCAATACAGCGTACTGATTAAAAAAGTGGAGTATGAAACGAACTATAAATACCGCGAACAAAGCCCAAACAATCAAAATTATTCCTGCCGCAAGCCAATTCTTAGGTTTTTTGCGTGGGGTGGCAGACTGCGCCTTAACTCGGCATTCAAGCATTACTGCCACAGGGATCATTTTAATTACAAGTACAATACCAAGGGGAACAATGATCAGATCATCAAGATATCCCAAAATTGGAATGAAATCAGGGATTAGGTCAATGGGACTAAAAGCATAGCCAACAACACAAATTGCCAAAGCTTTTGCATACCAAGGCACACGCGGATCATGACAGGCTAAATATAGAGCGGACAACTCAGTTTTTAATTCCTTGGCTTGTTGTTTGAGCTTCTGTAGACTTGTTATCTGCTTCATAAACTGTTTTGCTCAAGTGCGATCGCCAAGGGGATAGCTTAGGCTGATCTGAATTTGAGTAAGGCGATCAGAAGGCTAAACGTAAGCCTAATCACTTTTTTAAGAAACTGTTAACGGCTCAAATCAGCTGGTGCAGATCACCCCCAACTCAGTACCAGAAACTTTCAACCGTCTGCTGCATTTGAATTGTTAGCCTGTGGTTTGGGAACAAGTGGTTGGTTATCATGCATAACTCTAATCAGAAATCGTAGAGCCTCATTGACAGCATCAGCATTAGGAAACATGGCTGCAACATCAGGTTCTAAACGCACCATTGTTTCACCAAAGCTTTTTCGTCCAGATCCCAATCTTCTAACCCGCAGACTCTTTAAGTCGTATTCTGACCGCAGTTCATCATTCATTTCTAACTCATCCTTCTTCATAAGCTTCTCGTTCACTTCGTGTTACTTCTCTGGCACTGATAAGGCGAATTGAATTTCCTCTTTCGGTATAGGACAAAATTAAAAGTCGTCCTCGATTTGAATGCCCCACAATAAGGTATCGCTCCTCATCTTCGGAGTGGTCTGGATCATAAAAGTCAATATAGAGTAGATCATCAAAAACAGTTTTTTGCCTCCTCAAACGAAACACCATGTTTTGAGTAATTTGTTTCTGCTTTGTTGTCATCCCACTCAAATGTCATAACATCATTTTATCATCCAGTTTTTGATAGGATCTTCATGCCTTCAACCTATCGAAGAAAAATTAGAAGGTACGAAAGTAGATTTCCAAAACGCGCTGCGATCGCCAAGAGGATAGCGTAAGCTGATCTGAATTCGAGTAAGGCTTAATACAAGTTTGATACCTCACGTCCGCCTAATTTGGAAGTCGAAGCCTGTGGTACTTCATACACCGAAATTACCTCTGTCCATCTTTCATTGGTGATCGCAAGATAACGGATTAAATCAGCAGCACTTTCGAGCAACCTAGCATTTTGTAACCTTCCACAATCAACCCCGACAAATCCAATATCCTCAGCCAAGGAAATCACGATTTGTCTGGAAGACTCATCATCGCCAGATACAAAACATGCAACCTTATGTGAACGAATCTCATCTGGGCAAAGTTCAAGAACTTCCATACCCATGGTGTTAAATGCTTTAATAATTCGAGCATCAGGAACTTGCTCGGCTAATTGTTCAGCGATTGATCAAGTCACTGGCTCAAATTTGAATCCTTCTGGAATATTCCAGTTGCTAGAGTCAATCACGATTTTGCCTGCAAGCTGGGAGGGTGATTGTAAAACTTTTGAAACCAAGACAACGCCAGGAGAATAAAACAATATATCTCCAAACGACGCTGCATCATCATTAGAGCCAATGCAAGCATGATTACCCGCTAATTCTGCTGCCTTTTCAGCTTTTGATATGTCGCGCGCCCCGAAAAATACTTCATGTCCCTGATGCGCCCACAGGATGCCAAGGCTTCGTCCCATATTCCCAGTACCAATAACTCCAATCTTCATCGCTAACTGACTCTCCTTTGGTTATGTCATTGCCAGTTTAACGTGACCCTAAACCTTTATAGACAGCTTCCCAAGAACTGACTCATCCAGAAATTTTCCCAAGAACATATTTGACTGAAGATTATAGTTGATTGGGCTTGGTTTTGGGTGCGATCGCCAAGTAGATAGTGTAAGCTAAATCTGAATTCGAGTAAGGCGATCGCCTATAGTTTCCTTAATCTATACAGAGCGGACAAAGCAGCAATCTCCCAAATCATATGAATTAAGTTGCGGACGCTGGTTCGAGTCCACTTCCTTGTATCCAAGACGTTTCAAGAGGCGAATACTCCTTTGATTTATTGGATGCACAGTTGCCCACCATTCAGTTCTTGGTGCAACAGCAGCGAGGTAATCGTGCCACCAGAGCATCGCCTCGAATGCTAATCCCTTTCCCCACCAGGCTTCCCCTAATAAATACGCTACCTCCCCCCAGTCGCCATATTCTGTCGCTTCAAGCCGACCAATCGCTGGGAAAGGAGGAATTTTTAACCGTATCGCCATGTTGAACCATCGCTCGGTAGGCGTTGCCAAAACTACAGGGCCTTGAGAACGAGAGGCGTACTCTGCCCTCAACTCCTCTATAGTCGGTGGGTTTCCATTAGGATCGATAAAAGCGAGTACGGAGGGTGTGGTCAGAATAGAAAAAAGCTCGTTGGCATGGGCGTCAGTGAGTGGCTCGAAATTTAGGTTATTACTCTGCATTACTGCTGTTTTTTTATCCTGATCATCTAGTACCGCTTCGCTTAAGTAGCAAGTAGCAAGTAGCAAGTAGCAAGTAGCAAGTAGCAAGTAGCAAGTAGCAAGTTAGATATAATCAGGGTTTCAGGTTAACAAAATGGTGTCTTTACTTAAGCCTTCATCTACTAGTATTGTCTTCAATTACAAGTAACCAAACGATGAATCTCGCCATCAATACGATAGAAATCAAAACGTGAATTAGAGTGAAAAATTTCGGCTGGTAAAAAATCTTCAGACTGACTAGATAATAAATCCTTGCTTATATCCTGTTGTTGGGGAATAGTTGCTAGCTGGTTTAAACCGTGATTTAACTTAATATTATCAAAGGCGATCGCATTTGATTGATGACAGTACTTGTTTAAAGATGATTCTACTGCAACTAAGCGATCGTTGCGTTTAATAGTTAAAATTGCCTCTTCAGGGTCAAGATGTGAAGGTTCAAGCCGGCGATTTTCTAGAAAAGGAAGAATTACGACGTAAGATACGTTCCCGTTTTTCGCTTGAAAACCGCGATTGTGTTCTAAAGGAGTTGCGGTCATGAAAATTGAGCTATTATCGCTCTGTTTAGCTTCTCCTGAGTAGAAATAAATATCATCTTTTTGGCAAATATTGACATAAAAGCTAGAGGTTTCAAAAGCATAAACTTCTCGATAATCGGCACTAATTTGTTGACAACTACGCCAGTTAGAGTTAATCAAAAATTTGTAGTCAGCATCAGAAGTAGCTTGAACATCGGCGATCGCTCCTAAATGAAATCCTATCATTATTCCTACTGCACTAATGCAGTTAATCTGAAGCTGAATACCTGATTGATTAATCATATGTCAATGAATAATTATTGCTGAAGTTAAGCTCAATAATTTAAAATATTAAGTATCAAAATTAAACTTAAGGGTAAATAGTTTCAACACATCTTAATTTTATCCTGACAAATTAGCAATAAAACTTTTAAGCAAAATGCTATGGAACATTACATTAGAGAAAAACAGTTGTTTTAAGTATTTTTAAAAAGTTTGTTGATTAATTATCCATTTTCCGTTCATTTACCAGGATCAAATCTACTCAAAGCAATTAGCTCACTGTTGATGGCTATGCGGTTAACCGTATTTTACTGGAATTGTTTGGTTATTCTAAAATAATAATAAAATCGAATAATTAATATAAATAGCTCTAGGAAACTTACATCGCCTAGTCAACAAAAATATCAGGGAAAAGCAAGTATCATGAGTTTTTTTGATTCTCAAGTAGTTCAAGAAGAAGCCAAGAAGCTGTTTGAAGATTATCAGTCTTTAATGCAGCTTGGGGGAGAATATGGCAAGTTCGACCGTGAAGGAAAAAAAATGTTTATTGAGCAGATGGAACGGTTGATGGAACGCTACCGTATTTTTATGAAGCGTTTTGAACTGTCAGAAGATTTTATGGCGCAAATGACGGTACAGCAGCTAAAAACCCAGCTAAACCAATTTGGCATGACTCCTCAACAGATGTTCGATCAAATGGAAACCACTCTTAAACGCATGAAATCAGAGATTGAGCCATGATTATCGCCAATGATTGGAATTAGTCTGCAAGAGCTACTTCACAAGGGCAAAAGCTCAGTTGTCGGTGTGGTTTGTATCATTCCAAATTTACTGGTTATGGGCGATCAAACTGTGAAGCAGCAGGAAAATATTTTACTGGTTCATTCTGTAAGGCTTTGAGCATGAAGCTACGCCAAACAGGAGCAGCAAAATCTCCTCCTGTAATACCTTTGCCCATGCTGCTGTAGTCATCGTTGCCGATCCAAATGGCTGTCGCTAATTGAGGTACATAGCCTACAAACCAAACATCTCGCTCTGAAGAGGTTGTTCCCGTTTTTCCTGCTGCGGGGCGACCAATGTTAGCCTTAGGACCCGTTCCTCCTGGTTGTAAAACTCCTTGTAACATTGATGTTAAACTAGCTGTTGCCCAAGGGTCTAAAACTTGTTTAAGTTTAGGAGTATTATCAAGCAAAACATTGCCTTTGCTGTCAGTAACTTTTAGAATTACAGTGGTGTCAGAAGACCAGCCATTGTTAGCCAAAGTAGCGAATGCTCCAGCCATTTCTAAAGGAGTAACGCCAATTGAACCCAGAGGCAAAGAGATAACTGGCTGCATCGGGCTTTTGATACCCAAGAGACGGCAAATTTCAATGACCTTTTCTAACCCGACCGCTTTACCCAATTTTACCGCAGGAATATTTTTTGATTTTCTTAAGGCAGTAGCTAGAGACATTCTGCCATCAAAATCGTTTTTACCACCGTAGTTTTGGGGTTTGTAAATCCCCCCAGGAATAGAGTAGGAGATGGGAGCATCATCAATGATCGTACTAGAACTAAACTGACCACTTGCCAAAGCAGCGTAGTAGACAAAAGGTTTAAAAGAAGAGCCTGGTTGTCTGCGAGCCTGCGCCGCACGATTAAACTGACTGGACTCATAATCGACACCACCTACTAAAGCCTTGACAAAGTGAGTGCGCGGATCTACCGCAGCCAAAGCCATCTGATCTGCTCTTAAGCCCCAACTAAGCAGCATTTTGTGGCTATCCCTAACAGATTCTTCTGCCATTTTTTGAAAGTCCATATCAACTGTAGTTTGGACTCTAATACCACCAAGCAAAACTTTATCTTTGCCAAAACGTTCTTCTAGTTCTTTAGTAACGGCTTCAGTAATAAAGGGGGATTTGCTTTTACGCCAAGCAGTAGGCTTGCCGATTAGTAAAGGAGTTTTGAGTGCTGCTGATGCTTGTTCTGGGGTAATCCACTGGAGGGTTTCTAAGCGCCTTAATACAGTTGCCTGTCTTTTTTTGGTATTGCCATAATTAAGAAACGGGCTATATCGTTCGGGAGCTTGAATTAAACCAGCTAAGACTGAGGCTTCTGCTAAGTTTAGTTGATCAGCATCTTTGTTAAAATAGCTCCTAGAAGCAGTTTGAACACCGTAGTTGTTATGTCCCCAATAAATCGTATTGAGATACATTTCTAAGATTTCTTCCTTAGAAAACACCTGCTCAACTCGAATAGCTAAAACAGCTTCAGCTAGCTTGCGGCTAAAAGTACGTTCTTGGGTCAAAAATAAGTTTTTGACTAGCTGCATGGTCAAGGTAGAAGCTCCCTCAGAGACTCCCCCTTCTTTTAAGTTAGCTAAAGCTGCACGTCCAATACTGTAAGGATTTAATCCTTGATGGCGATAAAAATTACTATCTTCGATCCCCACCACCGCCAATTTTAATTCAGGTGACATTTGGTCAAGGGCAGCAATTTCACGGTTGGCTTCACCATGAATACTCGTCATCAATCTACCTTTAACATCGTAGATATAACTAGTCTCCGCAGGAACGTAATTGCGTAAAACTCTGACATCAGGTAAATTGCGGAAACTGAAGGCTAAACCAACCAGTCCTCCCGCAGCAACGGCACTTGTGACCATCGAAATGCCCAAAACTGTTCCTCCCGCAGCTTTGGCTACTCCTAGCAAAAAGGATTTGGCGATCGCCTGGGCTGGTTCTGGTTTCTTGAATATGGTTTCAGAAGACACGATAATTAATTTCCTCTAGAGATCATTACAGGAAAACTGGGACAATTGTAAGTCAGCAGAGCTAAATATAAGGTATTGAAATTTAGTAATTTTTTTAATTTAGACATCTTACGATATCAATTAAATCTTTAAACAGCCTCAACTGTGAGCTAAATCTTAGCTCACAACTCCTCGTAGGTGTAACTGTTAAGCTAATTTTAATTTTGTGGGGAATCCAAGCTCAATAGTTATGTTAAGCGTCATCTAATTCTAGTTAACTGTTCACGCCTTCCGCGGTCAAAAAAAACCTCGGGTGACTAGCCGAGGAAGTTAATATTCAGGAGAAATCAATGTTGATGAAATTGAAGCAACTTTTGTCTGTCAAAATCAGTTTTAAATAAATTAAGAGATCTAGAGCATCTCGTCATCGATTAAGTTACTGCTCATCGAGACAACAAGAAAACATTTGCTATGATGATTAACCTCCGACATATAGACGAATTTTTAGTTAATTCATTCAAGCTTTCAAACAACATCTTTAAATTATATAAATAAATGTAACAAAAAATTTACATAATCACAAACTAAAGTCAGATTTGAACCGAGCAAGACACGCTAATAGGTAAACTACTATTTACTACTTGATAAACTATCTCAGGGGCTACCGATGATTATTGCCATTACCGCTTTGAAGGGAGGAGTGGGCAAAACCACTACCGCAGTTCATTTAGCTGCGTTTTTGCAAACTTTAGCCCCGACATTATTAATTGACGGAGATAAGAATCGTTCCGCTTTAGTTTGGTCGAGGGAAGACAAGCTACCCTTTACGTGGCATCTCAAGCAGGTGCGCCTGGATTGATCAAAAAGTTTACCCATATTGTAATTGATACCCAAGCAAGACCAGAACCAGAAGAATTGGAAGATTTGGCTGCGGGTAGCGATCTGCTAATTTTACCAACAACGCCTAATCATCTAGATTTAGACACAACAGTTAAGGCGGTGGAGTTACTTAAAACTTTGAATGCCAATTATCGAGTTTTGCTAACTAAGGTTGATTCCCGCACCAAAAACCCCCAAGATGCACGAGAGTGTTTAGCAGAAGCTAAATTACCGATGTTTAAGACCGAAATTCCCTTACTTGTCGCTTTTCAGCGATCGCCCAGTCTTGGGGTGATCGTCAAAGATTACCCCGATCGCCGAGCAAAAACTGGCTGGTATCGCTATCAAGACGTTGGGAAAGAGATCTTAGAAATTATTCCTCAAAAATAAGCAAGAACTGTCTACCCAGAGTTAGCGCTTAAAGTCATGCTCAATTTTTTTAATATTTAATTCTACTGGCGGTTGAGTTACTTGAGGGCTTTTGCTGTCAGAATTATTATTCTGAGAAATTACCGACTGCACTCCTTCGATAGTTGAAATCATACTCCGAGGATCCATAAACATTACCTTGCTGCTATTACTGTTGCCAATTTCTTTCCCCATTTCCAAATAATTTTGGGCTAGAAGAAACTGTAGAGCTTCATGAGCATGAGGATCGGTGTTAAGCTTCTCCATCACAATTTTCATGGCTTCGGCAGTCGCTTCTGCTTTGAGGATCTGTTCTTGGCGCTCGCCCTGCGCCTTGAGAATAATTGCCTGCTGTTCGGCTTCCGCGTTTAAAATAGCTGCTTTTTTTGCTGCTTCTGCTTCTAATAACCTTGCCTGAGCATTTCCTTGAGCCGAGTTAATCGCCGAATCGCGATGTCCTTCAGAAGTCAAAATGTTGGCGCGTTTTTGTCTTTCCGCTGCCATCTGCAATTCCATTGAATCCTGGACAGCTTTAGAAGGCATAATATCGCGTAATTCGACCCTAGTTACTTTTACTCCCCAAGGATCTGTGGCAATATCTAACTCTCGTAAAAGAATTTCATTGATTTCGGTGCGAGCCGTAAAAGTTTGATCTAATTCTAATTGACCCATCTCTGAGCGAATTTGAGTCAGCACCAAGTTTACCATTGCGTCCCGCAGGCTTTCTACCTTATAAAAAGCCTTATACATGTCCATAATACGCCAGTAAACCACCGCATCTACCGTAATGCTGACATTATCGCGGGTAATGCAGGACTGTGCGGGAATATCTAGTACTTTTTCTTTAATGGTGTCTTTGTAAACAATTTTGTCGATGAAGGGAGTAATAAAGTTCAAACCTGGTTCTAATTTCTTTTTATAGCTTCCCAAACTTTCAACCAAATATTCTTCTTTTTCTTTGACAATTTTGACTGATCCGACCAAGGTGGAAGAACCTAATAATAATAAAACTAAGGTGAAAAACTGTCCCATAAGTAACTTCTCCTAAATATTAATTAAATATTACTTTAGTCGTAACTCTGCTTTGAAAATGCCCAATTGGATCAGTTTATTCTGGTTCGATTTGATCGATCATTCGGCTGGGTAAAACTATCAATGTATTGCCTTGTTTACGAAGGACATAGACAACTTCGTTAGGAGCAATATCTCTTGTTTCGTCAGCGCATTTGGCTCGCCAAGAATTTCCTTCATAGATTACTCTTCCTACTGTACCTGCGAGAATACCGCTGATGGCGGTAGCTTCCGAGTCATCCCCTGTACTGGAGATCTTGCGCTGGGGTGTAAATAAACGTCTTGAGAGTGCAATTAACCCCGCCGAAAATAGCAGCCATAGTCCGATTAAAAGAATATATTGTTGTGGCAAAAATAGAGATGCGATCGCCACTAACAAAGCCGCAATTCCCATCATAAAGCTGACAAAGGCGGTAGGAAAAACAAATTCCATCGAGCAGAGAATTCCTGCCGCCGTCACGATTACCCAAAAAAGAATCGGTTCTGCCATAAACAGTTGCTTTTAATAGGTGAAAGATCAAAATGCTCAATGCCAAATAATTGCACCGAGATTTAACGATCTTCTTTAATTTTAACTGTATAATAATTTTGAGCTACGAATGATCCCAATCTGGTTTAACTGCCTTGCGGTGATTCAAATAGCGATCAATCGCCATGGCGGCAATACAGCCATCCCCCGCAGCTACTACTGCCTGTTTATAAGGAGTGTTGCGAATATCACCGATCGCCCAAACTCCAGGAACATTAGTAGACATGGCATCATCTACCTTGACACCACCATCGGCGTTATATTCCACTTGATCGCCCGCAAAATCGGTAATGGGTTTAGAACCATTTTGATAGACAAAAACTCCTTCTACTTCCAAAGACAAAGGGTCACCACTATCTTTTTGCTTAACCTTAACCCCTGTTACCCCTGCATCATTACCTTCAATCGCTGCCAAACGCGAACGTCGCCAATGTTTGACGTTAGACATACTCAGTAAATCCTGAGCATGAAAATCGTCTTTACCAGGATCTTTAAACGTAATCCAATGCACCATGGAGGCAAACTTAGTCAAAAACTGTGCTTCTTCTACGGCTTCGGGATTTAGACCCACAACCGCCACTTCGCGATCGCGGTAAAATGCGCCATCACAGGTAGCACAGTAGCTCACCCCACGACCTAAAAATTCTGATTCTCCTTCGAAGGATGCTCCACTACGACCCATCGCCCCAGTCGCTAAAACTAAAGCTCTTCCAGTGAAAGTACCTTCTGGGGTATAAACCTTTTTCATCTCACCACTAACATCAATCCCAAAAACTTGAGCGCGCTTATAGGAAGTTCCGTACTCAACGGCTTGATTCCTCATGCTGTCTAGCAATGCTTCCCCACTCATTTCTCCCGAGACTCCAGGATAATTAGCGATTTTATGGGTAATAGCCAATGCTCCCACTGCAGGATTCTTATCTAGAATAACGGTTTTGAGATTGGCCCTTGATGTGTAGAGTGCGCAAGTGCAACCTGCTGGACCGCCTCCGATGATAACAACATCAAATTCATATGTTTCCAAAATACCAATCCCCAACTGCTTGTTAAAATAATAGATATATTTATTCAGGATACATCTGCTGCGGGTCTGGTTACAAATATTCTAGTTAAAATTGCGTAGTTTTGTGACAGGAGGCAGCGACCTGTGATCAGACACAAGGATACTTCGGCTCAAGCAGAGCCGCGAATTCAAGGGAGCTTTTCAATATTTCCGCCTTTAATCCAGCCTTCTTGATCGTTCCAGGGTAGTTTGACTCGCTGCCATTTCCCATCAGCAGAATCTTCTAGAATAATAATCGTAGCTTTATTCTCAATTCCGCCAATCCGTTCGGCATCAGCGTCTGGTTCGGCTCTTAAACTTAAGCCTTCGGGCCACGTAACTACTGCGCGATAAGCATTAGGAGGTAGTTCAACCTCAGAATCCTGGTTTTTCTCCTCTGCTGTGGGTGTTGTTTCTGTCTTTGTCTTTAGTTCTGGATTATCGCTAGTTGTTGATTCTAACGGCTTACTCGGTTCTATCGGCTCTATATCGGCTTGAGCTGATGGTGCTGTTTGCTCTGTCGTCGTTGAAAAGACTGGCTTGTTGGGTAACTTGGACATTTTTGCGTAGTAAGCAAAGATAATCGCTCCCGATATACCAGTGATGATACTAATGCCCAAAACAAACCCCAAGATAAACTGGGCAGTAGCCGAAAAACGTTTGAGAAAAATAGATTTGGTCATCCCTTAATTAAGTTGACTCTGAATGCGATCGCTTAAATCATGGTTTTTGGAAGCAAGACGAGCTTTCCCTGCTGCCACCCACTGTTGCAAAAATTCAATTTGCTCCTGAGCAGTTTTGGCTAAGGGTACGATTTGACTCGCCGCCTCTAGAATATCATCTGTGGTAAAGTCACGATTTTGACTAAAGCCAATGTGCATTGCCTCGATGATAGTTTGCTCAATTTCTGCTCCAGAAAAGTCTGGTGTTTCATATGCTAACCGCTTGGCATCATAATTGCCTAGATTATGGGGGCGTAATTTTGCTAAATGAACCTTAAAAATTGCTTCTCGTTCTACTTGATTAGGTAAGCCTACAAAAAATATTTCGTCAAATCGCCCTTTGCGCAACATTTCTGGGGGCAAAGTCTGAATATTATTAGCCGTGGCGACCACAAATACGGGAGTTTTTTTCTCGGCTAACCAGGTGATAAAAGTACCAAAAACACGGCTTGTAGTACCCGAATCTCCTTTTCCATCTATTCCCGCAAACCCTTTATCAATTTCATCAATCCAGAGAATACAGGGAGCGAGTGCTTCAGCTAGCTCAATAGTTTGACGAGTCCGCGATTCAGATTCTCCTACCAAGCCTGCAAACAAACGTCCTACATCTAGGCGCAGCAGAGGTAGATGCCAGTGATGAGCGATCGCTTTTGCTGTTAGTGATTTTCCTGTTCCCTGAATTCCTACTAGTAATAATCCTCTAGGGTTAGGTAAGCCATAAGCCCTTGCCTGTTCGCTAAAAGCGCCACCACGGCGCAGTAGCCAGCTTTTAAGGTTGTCTAAACCACCAATATCAGAAATTTGTTCGGTGGCAGGATAATAGTCTAAAATCTGTGTCTGACGTATGGACTGGCGTTTTTCTTCGAGGATTAGCTCAACATCTTCTTCTTCTAGTTTACCGTTGGTGGCGATCGCCCTCGTTAAAACTCTTCTAATTCTCTCTAAAGACAGTCCCTGGGCAGCTCTAACTAATTCATCTAGTAACTGTTCGGATAAATCTTGGTTAGTTGCCGAACTTAAACTTTGAATTTCAGTTTTGATTTCTGGTGCAGTTGGTAAAGCAAATTCAACGACAGTAATCACTTCTGATAATTCTTCGGGTATTTGCACCTGGGGCGCAATCATAATTATGTTTTTGGGCTGGGATTTTAAAATCTTTGCTAAGTTGCGTAACTCACGGGAAACAGCAATATCTTCCAGGAAACGGTGAAAATCTCGTAAAATAAAAATTCCTCCCGCATTTTTAGGCATATTACTGATAAATTCTAATGCCTGTAGGGGATTACGTTTACCAAAGCCAAGATTGTTGGGATTTTCCTGATAGCCGTTAACAAAATCCCAAATATAAACACTACGCTTGCCTAATTTTTCTGTAGCTTTAGCGATCGCTTTTTCGGCTCTTTCTTCTTCCCTAGTCGGCAAATAAATTAGGGGGTAACAGGCGCGTAATAGGAGAGAAAACTCTTCGTTGAAATTCATTATCTGAGATTGTATTATTGCTTGCTGCTAAAAAATTGTCTTATTCTTAATAGTATGCTTGATAGTTAGTTAGCTGTATCCAAGTTGATTAGTATTAGTTATTAGTCGTAAGTTCTTAGCTATCAAAATCCTATTCGCATGATGTTTTAATGCCGAAAATAGATTATTTACGCATTAGTTTAATTGATAAGTGTAATTTTCGTTGCCAATACTGTATGCCAGAGGGAACGAAGTTTGATTATGTTCTCAATCATGAGCTACTAACTAATCAAGAGATTGTTACTTTAGTACGTCAAGTCTTTATTCCTCTGGGTTTTACGAAGTTTCGCCTCACGGGAGGAGAGCCTTTATTGCGACCAAAATTAGTCGATTTGGTTCAAGATCTTGCTCAATTACCGCAAACAGAAGATCTCGCTTTAACAACTAATGCTTTCCTCTTAAAAGATTTAGCCCAGCCCCTTTATGATGCAGGGTTAAGACGGATTAATATTAGTTTAGATTCCTTAAGCCCAGAAACTTTTGATCGCATTACTGGTAATCATGGGCGCAGTCGCTGGCAGCAAACTTGGTCAGGTATACAAACTGCACATCAGGTAGGCTTCAATCCGTTAAAACTCAATGTAGTGGTGATTCCAGGTTTAAACGATACCGAAGTATTGGACTTGGCAGAATTAAGTATTAAGCGTCAATGGCATGTCCGTTTTATTGAATTTATGCCTATCGGTAATCCTGAGCTTTTTGGCGATCAAGCCTGGATTGATTCAGCGGAGTTACGTCGCCAAATACGTCAGAAATGGGGCTTGATGGAATCAAATATCAAAGGTAATGGCCCTGCTGATGTGTTCCAAATCCCTGGGGCGAAGGGAACACTGGGCTTTATTTCGCAAATGTCAGAATGCTTTTGCGATCGCTGTAACCGCGTCAGATTATCGGCAGACGGTTGGTTGCGTCCCTGTCTACTCAACGAAACTGGTCAAATTGACTTAAAAACTGCTCTCCGTAGCGGTGTAGATCTGGCAGAATTACAAACTCAAATTAGTCAGTTGTTGCTACTCAAGCCAGAAATTAACTTTAAAGAGCGGGACTCTGGTACAGATGGAAAGTACACTCGTACCATGTCCCAAATTGGCGGATAATTAGAACAGCAAAACAGCTATCATTACGCCATTCTTGAATAGTACTCAACTACGAGTAGTTCATTTACTTGCAGGGCTACCCATTCTCTTTCGATTACGCCATTTACCTTACCAGATAAAGCTGCTTTATCGAATTCTAGGTGACTGGGTAAATTCGCTAAACCAGGATATTCCATATTAGTTTCCACTAGCTTACGAGAGCGATCGCGATTTCTTACCTTGATCGAATCTCCAGGACGACACTGATAACTAGCAACGTCTACTACGCGATCGTTTACTGTAATGTGTCCATGATTCACTAACTGACGTGCGGCGGGGATAGTACCAGCCATTCCTAAACGGAAGATGGTGTTATCCAAGCGCATTTCCAATAACTCTAGCAAGGTTTGTCCTGTTGAACCAGCTACTCGACGAGCTTTACGGACATAACGTACTAGCTGTTGTTCGGTAACACCATAGTTGAAGCGTAATTTTTGCTTTTCTTCCAAACGAATCGCATATTCAGAGCGTTTGCGACGGCTTTGACCATGTTGTCCAGGTGGATAAGCTTTACGAGCGCTCTTTCTAGTTAGCCCAGGTAAATCCCCTAAACGACGAACGACCCGCAGACGCGGACCTCTATAGCGAGACATATATTATTTCCTCTCTAGTTTACAGTTAACCAAATATCTCCAAATATATAATTATACATGAGCAGGGAGATTTAAACGAAAAAAGTGCCAAAATCAACAGATTAAGAATTAAACCAAATTTAGCGCGATCGCATTGACCAAAAAGCTAGTAAATGTCTATCCAGCGTCAGATCATTAAACTGGTGATTTATGAAAAAATTTAACAAAAGTATGGACATAAAATATCTAAGGTGTATTAATGGGTGTCAAAAACAAACCACCAGGATCGCGATCGCGTTTAATTTCTAATATTCTATTTATTGTTTCGGGACTATTTTTACTGACGAACCTATTCTTTCCCCAACTGTATGGTAATCCCATTGCCCAAGAACCCTACAGTATGTTTATCAATCGAGTAGAAAATGGTAATGTAGCCAGAGCATCTGTCGGTCAGAATGAAATTATTTACGAACTCAAAGATGCCAACGCCGAGCAGCCAAAAATATTTCGTACTAATCCAGTTTTAGATTTAGAACTACCCCAGCGTTTAGAAGACAATGGAGTTGAGTTTACCGCAGCACTGCCCAAAAGCAATTGGTTAGGTAGTATCCTCGGCTGGATTGTTCCACCATTAATCTTTGTTGCCATCTGGCAATTCTTCATTAGTCGCAGTGCAGGAGGAGCGCAAGGAGCATTATCTTTGACTAAGAGCCGAGCTAAGGTATATGTAGATGGTGATTCTACCAAAGTCAGTTTTGATGATGTGGCGGGAGTAGAAGAAGCCAAAGCAGAACTAACTGAAATTGTCGAATTTCTTAAAACCCCAGAACGTTATAAAGCGATCGGTGCGAGAATACCCAAAGGTGTATTATTAGTAGGCCCTCCAGGCACGGGAAAAACTTTGATGGCAAAAGCCGTTGCAGGAGAAGCAGGAGTATCTTTCTTTAGTATTTCTGGTTCAGAGTTTGTAGAATTGTTCGTCGGTGCTGGTGCAGCCAGAGTTAGAGACTTATTTGAACAGGCAAAACAAAAAGCACCCTGTATTATCTTTATCGATGAATTAGACGCTATCGGCAAATCTCGTGGTGGTGGCAATGGCTTCGTCGGCGGAAATGACGAGCGAGAACAGACTTTAAACCAGCTACTAACAGAAATGGATGGTTTTGCTGCGGGGGATGCCACCGTAATTGTCTTGGCTGCTACTAATCGCCCCGAAACATTAGATCCTGCCCTACTACGCCCTGGTAGATTCGACCGTCAGGTACTAGTAGACCGCCCCGATCTTTCTGGTCGTCAAAAGATCTTAGAAATCTATGCAGCTAAAGTTAAACTAGACGTAAAAGTAGATTTAAAACAGATTGCTACTCGCACCCCTGGTTTTGCTGGTGCAGATTTAGCTAATTTAGTTAACGAAGCTGCTTTGCTGGCTGCCAGAAACCAAAGAGAAGCAGTTATTCAAGCAGACTTCAACGAAGCGATTGAAAGAGTCGTTGCTGGTTTAGAAAAGAAAAGCCGAGTTCTATCGGAGAAAGAAAAGAAAATCGTGGCTTATCATGAAGTCGGTCATGCCTTAGTCGGTGCGCTAATGCCTGGGGGAGGAAAAGTGGCTAAAATTTCTATTGTTCCTCGTGGCATGGCTGCTTTAGGCTATACTCTCCAGATGCCTACCGAAGACCGCTTTTTAATGTCAGAATCCGAACTTAAAGATCAAATTGCCACTATGTTGGGGGGACGAGCAGCCGAGGAGGTAGTATTTAACAGCATTACTACAGGGGCATCAAACGATCTCCAACGGGCAACCGATCTGGCAGAAAGAATGGTTACAACTTACGGTATGAGTAAGGTTTTAGGGCCTCTAGCTTATGAAAGAGGAGAGAATAACTTCCTCGGCCAAGGTATGGGCAACCCCCGTCGCATGGTTAGCGATGACACGGCAAAAGCGATTGACGAAGAGGTTAAAAGCATTGTTGAAAATGCGCACCAACAGGCTGTGGATATTTTAGAAAAAAACCGCGATTTACTCGAACAAATTGCTCAAGAAATTCTGGAGGTAGAAGTAATTGAAGGTAGTAAACTTCAATCTTTACTTGACCAAGCAGAGTTACCGCAGGGGCATACCGAACTAGAACAGGAAAGTGTAATCGTTTAATTTATAGTCATTCCAATTAATTGACCTATGCCAGCAGATGATGCGAGAATCGATAATCTTCGTAGGGGCGATTCGCGAATCGCCCCTACAAGATCTTATGTTTTTTATTTGGAATGACTATAGTTAATTTAGTTCGAGCATATTTTAGATGCGTTTACACCAGGGCAAACGCTAATCAACCTAAGTACCTAATGAATCTAAATTTGTTGGACGCTCAGGTTAATCAATCAGTTGATTTCTCATGCTTAAAGATTAACAGTCAAAAAAGCGAGTCAGATAAAACCAACTCACTTTTTAAAACATTTTACAGCTTTAATTTTTCAATTAGCTAGCTTTGACGAAGCTAACGTCACGTCCTTTAGTTTCCCAGAACATGTTATGAATTTTCTGAACTGCATCCATGAGTTCGTTAGCATGTTCGATGCTTACTTCTACTTTACAAGCAGAACAAAGTTTAGCAGCTTTCCAGAAGGTATCATGAAGGTCAGGATATTTCTCCAAATGTACTGGCTTAAAGTAGTCTGTCCAAAGAATCAATAAATCTTCCTTAGTTTTTTGTGCTTGTTCTTCTTTAATGGCAATATAGCGAGAAAGAGTATTTTGATAGGCAATATTTGCTGCTTTATCTCCAGAAGTAGGGACTTCAAGATCCATAATTTTTTTAGTCATGGAAACAACAGCTTCAGCGGTAATGCGCGCTGAAGATGGGTCATAGACACCGCAAGGACCATCGCAATGGGCGTGAACTTCAGGTGCTGGAAAGAAATTTTTAATTTGGCAAATAACTTGTGTCAACATCATAATTTGTGGTGTTCGGTTTCTAAAATGTGCTTCTGCGAACGAATTGAATCAGAACGGCAATGATTTTAAACTATTGGGCAGCTTCTGTAAGTCCATAAACATAAACCCCAGCGATTATCTCTGCCCTATTGACCTTTAGCTTAGTTTGATTTAGGGGGTGTTTGCAAGATGCTTAATCTTAAACTTGTTTGATGTTGTCAATTTTAAGATCAATCAGTAGATTAGCTTGAGCAATTTAATAGCTGCCTCTCGTTTCCAAGACAGCTATTGAATTCTTAATTTAATTGCCAGTACCTGCAACAGGATCAACCTTGTCAATTACGCTTAAAGTGCCGTCTTCACCAACTTTCCAAACGTCATAGCTGCCGACAACATCACCGTTAGCATCAATATCAACATTACCACTTGCACCCTGAAAATTAATATCTTCGCCTTTACGCAACAACTCCATTGCTTGACAAACATCAGTAACTTCCGTCCCAGGAGCATTAGCAACTTCCAGAATTTTACTTTTAATCCCCTCCCCTGTATTAGCGTCGCTGGCTTCGGCTGCCAACATCAATAACGCTGCCGCATCCCAATTATGAGGAACATAAGCAGTTAATTCTTTGCCTACTTTTTCATTCCAAAGAGCGGTAAACTCTTTGAGCGCAGGACCATTTGCCCCTGGTACAGTTCCTAATGCTCCTGCAATAATTGATTTACCATCAGCGGTTTTACCGACCTGTTTAATAAAATCATCTGAGTAAACCCCATCGGTTAATAAAACAGTAACGCCATCGCTTAATCCTTGTTCAAAGGCAGACCTGAGTAAGACACTACCAGTTTCGGCATATAAAATCGCTGCTACGGCATCTGGTTTGCCACTAAAAGCTCCTTTTGCTTCGCTATCGAGAGTTGCTGCTTTGGGGTCATAGCGTACAGGTTTACCAACAATGTTGCCTCCTCGATCTTTAAATGCTTTAACAAACTGTTGTTCAAACCCCACGCCATAATCATTATTAATCGCCACAGTAGAAATATTTTTAAATTTCTGTTTTGTCGCCAATGCTGCTAGTGCTTGAGATTGATAAGTATCAGGTGGTGCAGTACGCGCCCAATAACCGTTAAATTCGCCTTTTTGCGCTCGCTCAGTAAACACTGGACTAGTGCTACCAGGGGACACCATCATCACCTTATTTCGTACCGCTACATCAACTGCTGCTCCTGAAACGCTACTGGCAAAAGACCCAACTACTCCTGCCACCTTGTCTACTTCGGCAAGTTTGGTCATGGCGCTACTACCTGCACTAGGATCTGTTTGATCGTCTTCTGAAATCAAACTAACTTGGGCATCATTTACACCACCGCATTCGTTGACTGTATCCACTGACAGTTGTACTGCTGCGGGCCAGTTTTGCCCAATGGAGGAAAGATCTCCCGTAGCAGGAGCTAGACTTCCTAACTTTAGACCGTTTTCTGCTTGAGTAGTTTTTTCCTCTGGAGTGCCTTCTGTCCCGTTAGTAGTATTAGGATCTCCTCCTTGACAGGAAGTAAGCAAGACACCAGCACTCAAGGACATTAAAGCCAACATCATTATTGAGTTCGAGGTTGAGTTCTCGCGATCGCTTTGACCAAAATTCCAGTTAAACTTTTTCATATTTAAATCTTCTCCAAGTTGCAGTCAAGGCTTAATAGCTTGGAATTGTACTCGAAAAATCAAATATGTTCAGCAAATATTTTGCTCTAACGAAGCAAAGGGCTAGATTATTAGCGATCGCAATTTTTGAGTGCTGATCAAAAACCGTTAAAGCTTGAGTAGATAATTATCTCGAAGATGAAAATCAGCCTCTGGGGCTGAATGGGCTAATGCCCAGTAACTTAATTGTTTGGCTCGATCTTCAACCACTGTGGCAACGCCAACCTCTAAATTTTGTTCGGGAGCAATGATTTGATTTAAATTAACTTCTAGCTTTAGCTGCAAATTGTCATTCCTCCGCAACACCTGAATGGTAGAGAATTAAAGGCAGTTGCTTCAACAAGATTTTGTCGATAGTTAAGAAAATGATAAACGTTCCAATCCCCTGTAAAACAGAGGTTAAACTCCCAGTATTGCGTTGAGTCTTGTAAGCTTAAGAAAAATTCACAGCAGGTATGTTCCCAAAGACCAAATTTGCGAGTCGGGGTATTGATTTGAGGAATTATAATTTTCGCTTGACCTTGCAGGTTATATTCAATGGTTAATTGGTTCTGCTGACGTTCGATTTCTCCCGTAATTTTAATGGCGGGGGCAGTATCTGTAGTAAAGGGAATCAAAGAAAAGCTAGCTTTCATCTTTATTTATTGCTAGAGATCCTCGGTGTCGATGGAAGAACTTACCTGTTTAAATTAAACTATTAATATTAGCTTGGCGATACCATTATAATTGCTGCTAACTACAAATATTTATGTGGTTCAGGACAAACCTGAAATTGATTTGATTAATTTTCTGGTTGATTATCTAGCTGCCACTGTTCAAAAGCCTGAGAAACTAAATTGCTGGTTTGCCATGCACTTAAGCTCTCTTGTTCAACATTTGTAAACAGTTGATGGTGAATTTGTGGTAATGAACTAATTAAAGAATCAACTCGCTCAATTAGGGTAGTTGCGTCTATCTCTTCAATATCAATCAACCATTCTGATTGACCTAGTTTACAAAACAATTCTTCAGTTTTGAATTCATAAGCGATCGCAAATACAGGAACACCAGCACCTAAAGACAAAATTGCCATATGTAACCTTGTCGCAATAACTAAATCATATTCACCGATTATTTTAATTAGAGTTTCTGGGTTATGAAAGTCTCGATTTACAGTGACAAACTTGGCGACTTGCTCGGGTAATTGCGTGGTAATCTTTAAGGCAAATTCTGAATCATCTTTCCAATATTCTTTTATTCCTTGACAAGAAGAAATATAGGTGATTTCAGCTTGATATTTATCAACTAAATGAACCGTCAAAGCTACTAAAGCCTGAATATATCTGGCAATTCCTATAGCAGGATCGACAGTCTTGAAATAGCTCCAGTCTCTAACTGAAATAGCAATTTTGGGAGTGAATAAATTACCTAAATTGTCTTGATTGTTTTTAGCAGTTGCCAATGCTTCTAAGTTCGACAGAGCGAAGGCAGCATCAGCCACAACGGCAATTTTAGATTGAGGAGATAATTCTTGGATGTGTTTTGCTGATTGGCGATCGCGCAATAAAATTAATGCTGATCGTGTGAAAATTTTGGTTAAAATTTGACGATTGGTTGGTTGTTCAAAAGGACCTAGAGATTGAGTAAAAAATATTAATGGTTTATTAAACATTAAAGATATTTGATAATCAAAAAATCTCGCTTTTAAGCTATAATTTTCGACTAAATAAGTTCCTCCTGTACTAACAATCAAGTTGGCAGTTTGATAATCAATGAGGCTTTCGTATTCTACTTTGTTAGTGCATAAACGACCTAAACTAAATTGATGTTTAGATATGCACCAAGCTGCCACCTTTATTCGCCATTGACTAATTAATTTAATTATTCTGCCAATTAATTTTATTCTAATAGAATCTACACTTTGGGCATAGATTAACTTGCGTAAATTAAGCTCAGGATAATATTTGATTGCGGTTTCTGGCTGGCTATCATAAATAACAAATTCGCAGTTTTTACCAAAAGCGTCCTGTAATATTTTGATGATACTAATTAAGATAGCAGCATCTCCACCATTTAAGATGACGGTGTTAGAAATAATAATTTTCATTCCTTAATCAAAAACTATTTTAATATATTTTAGCTTTTAAGAAGTTAGAGAAAGCTTCATCGTTTTATATAGTATTCAACTAAGTTTTTTTAGCAACAATTACGTAATTTTTAGGATAACCATGAGACGTAAGTTTAATTATAAGATCTAGACGATATAAAATAGCCGACAAGAGTAGAAATAACACCTTGCAAAATATAAAAAAAGGAGACAATACTATAATAATTAGCCAATTTTTTGCCAAGCTATTTATGCTTATTGGTAGAGATTTATAAGCTCCCTCTAGTTGGTAAGCAAGCGTACCTAAATAACCTTCTAACCACTCAATCTTTTCAATTTTAAATCCTGCCTCCTGGAATAAATAAGAATTACCAAATTGAGTGTAGCGATAAAAGTCATAAGGCTGTAGATGCTCTTCATAAAAAAAGGGGGTAGTGCAAATAATTTCTCCACCAGTTTTCAAGACTCTGCATAACTCTTTTAAAGCCTGTTTTGGCTCAGGTAAATGTTCTAAAACCTGATTACATACTATATAATCAAATCTCTCATCCTTAACTGGAATAGCGACTAAATCACAGACATAGTTACAAGAGGAAGTAAATTTGTCGGCAGTTTCATATTGAAAATTAGCGAATAATTCTTGATAAGGTGCATCCCCCGCGCCAGCATCTAAAACCAAACTACCAGGCTTTATATGAGAGGCAAATTCTTGATTGCAATTATACAGATAAACTCGTGAAGAATTTTGCAATAAATATTGCTCTATTTTAGTTTTAATACTTTTAATAAATCGCTTCATTGATAATTTGCTCTATTTTTTTATATTCTACAACTATCTGCAAGATGTCACGTAAACGTTTTCTTCCTTGGGGAATTAAGCACCAAATTGAACCATAAAACAGAATATATACTAAACAGTCTAAAGAAAAACTAGCAAACGTATTTAGCTCTATTTCTCTTAAAAAGAGACGTTGTAAAATAAACACGCCAATTGCAGCACCAATTGAGCCAAAAGTTGGTAAAAAAATGATGGCGAAAAAATCAGTTAATTTTAGCCAAGTTCCCCTGTAGCAGTAAACAATGGCGGGAATTACGATAATTATCCTTGATAACCCATAGGCAGCAGCTATTCCCAATGCGCCCCACTTAATTGCCACCACGAAAATAATGACATTGAGTACAGAAGAAAAAATACCCCAGCGTAATTGGCGATCGTTTCTATTTAAAGATTGATATACCCATCCCGTCGCTAGATTAAAAGTACCAATAAAAGCTGCTGGAATCAAAAATTGAAAAATGGGAATGGCTTTGAGCCACTCCTTCCCCAATAATAATAAGATTACTTTATCGGCTGAAACACACAAAAACATGACCAGAGGCATCCCTAAAAAAGTGATCGCCAAAAGCGCCCTGCCATAGTATTTTTGATATCTCTCAGGATCGTTTTGTAACCGAGACAAAGCAGGTAAAGCTACTCGATCAACTGGCACATTGATTTGATTGATGGGCAGCAGCACCAATTGATATGCCTTAGCGTATAGTCCTAATTGTTGCGCACCCCAAACTCGACCAATCAAAAAATTATCGAGGTTGCGAGAAAAATAATTAATAATATTAAATCCTGTTAAGTCTCGCCCAAAATTTAACATTGAGCCGATATTAGCATTTCTACTAGGCAATCCTGGTCGCCAGCGACAAAAAAGCCAGACCCCGATCGCATTAGACACAACTGTAAATAGCTGTAGAATGACTAATGACCAATATCCTGCACCGTAATAAGCCGAGATAATCGACCCGACAATTCCATTGATCATGGCAATAATTTCAATTTTTGCCAAACTAGAAAATTCCATCTGTCGTTGTAGCAATGCTTGGTGCTGTACGGTTAAACCACTGAAAACAAAACTAATAGCTAAACACAGGGTAATTGCCCGTAAACGCGGTTCTTGATAAATTAAGGCTACTGCTGGAGCGAACAAAGCTACCACTAAAGCAACAAGACAGCCAATCACGACATTGATCCAAAACAAAGTACTGACCTGCTGGTGATTGATTTTAGCCTGTTGAATAGTGGCTGCTGATAAGCCCAAATCCTTAAAATATTCGACAAAGCCGACAATCACAGTTGCCATCCCGATCAAACCATAATCTTCGGGAACAAGTAAGCGAGCTAACACTGCGGTAGAGCCTAGTTTAAGTACAAATTTGCTGGCTTGAGCCGCAATTGTCACCGCACCCCCACGAACCGATCGCCGTTTTAAATTTTCCTCTAGATGGTTTGTATCGAAGTAATCTCGATCTTTATCCCTCAAATTGTTAGCACTTTGCTTCGACACTAATTAGCCCTAATTAAATTGATTGAATTTGTCCATTTTAAATATTAGGTCAAAATACCACGAACTTTGTAATTCTCAGGTAAAGCAAACCGCAGATAGCTTAGTGGATTAAGATTGAGCGTAAAGCTGCCAAATCTAAATAATTTCTCGCCAAATTGCCCTGAATAACTCGACAAGGCTGTTCAGGCTCACCCAAATCACTCAGCACCAAAGCAGCCTGGTTAAAGTCCTGCTGCTCGGTATAGTTATTAACGGTAACAACGGTAGTCAATCCTGCGGCGATCGCCGATGCTAGTCCATTGTCAGAGTCTTCCACAACAACCACGCTATCTGCGTCTAGTTCTAAACGTTTGATTACATAGTGATAAATATCGGGAGCGGGTTTTTTAGCGGGGACAATATCTCCAGCGGCAATGACGGCAAACCAATCTAGATCGAGATATTTCTCTAAGAGCGCAATGACGTTAGGTAAAGAAGTAGTTGTGGCGATCGCTAAAGTAATTCCTGTGGCTCTAGCTGATTCAATTAGTCTTTTTGTTCCTGGACGCAAACCAATTGCTCCACTATTAAGTAATTCTAGGTAGTGTTTAGTTTTTAACTGATGCAGATGAGCGACAAAATCATTTAGCTCCCCATCTGGCTTGAATTCTGGGAGATATTGCCGTAAAAAGTATTTGAGGCGCTCTTTACCACCAGATACAGTTAGCAGTTCACCATAGAAATCTACTGACCAATGCCAATCTAATCCTGCTGTTTGAAACCCTCGATTGAAGGCGACTCGATGTCCATCTCGCTCTGTATTGGCAAGAGTACCATCAACATCAAAGATGAGACACTGTAATCGATTGCTCATGTTTTCAAGTCGGTTCTTGTTCCTTTTTGATTGTCTAGTCTAAGTAAAATTACGCTGAGAATAAAAGCGTTTTTTGCAGACACTCAGCAATTCTTTTTGCTGCCCCAGCCTCTCCCATACGGCGTTTACCATTAATCACAATTTTATTTAATAATTGCTCGTCGTCGATCACTTTGGCGATCGCCTTGCCCACTTGACCAGGATTTTCCACCATCAAAATAGCACAACCAAGTAAACGAGCCTGAGCTTCGGCAAAGGCGTAAGTAAATTGAGGTCCTTCTCCAGGAAAGATGACAGCAGGCTTGCCCAACCCGACAAACTGTTCTGTAGCTGTTCCCGCCATGGCGATCGCTATATCTGCTTGCTTAAAGCATTCTTGGTTATGTTGAGTCAGAGTCACAGTATGCTTATTTTGTGTCAAGATTACAGTCTGCTCCTGTTTTGAGGTTACCTGCCATCCTTGAGTAACAGCGCTAATCATAAAGGATTTCAAATCTAGCGCAGCAGCGATCTCTGCCTGGAAATTCAACTGTTTTTGAGGCAGGGTTTTGATTACCGACCAAACCGCCGTTAAGATCTGCTGCCAATTTCTGATGGCTTCGGGCATTCTCGACCCTGGTAAAAGTAAAATATCTAATTTATCTACTTCTCTGGGCATACTTTTAGTTGTCAGACCATCCATCATCGGATTTCCCAAATCGTAAGCAGGAATTGCCCACTGCTGTAGAATTTCGCTGGTCAAACTATCTCTGGGAAAAACTCCTCGACAGCGATCGCGACTCATTAACCAGCGCTCCCAAGGTAGATATATTGAGTCGAGCTTACGCTCTAGCCAAGATGTTTGAGGCAGCCAGCCAAATTCATCCCGCACATAGTACTCAGACTTGGCAGTACCAACAAAAGCATAGTCTGCCTTGCTCCACCAGGCATACAATAAAGGTACAAGATCCCCTACAGCCAGAATCTTGCCTCCAGTTTTACCCCATTGACGTACCACGTTAATTTGTTCTAAGGTTAACTGAATCAGACCTCGGCGCAGATCTTGCCAGAGTGGATTACCTCCTTTGTAGATAAAGCCACCCGAAGGCATTTGCTGCACCCGACCTGCTAGAGAAATATGAAGATCCTGGTAAGCGTACCCCTGTCCAACTATTGGTAGAGCCGATATTTCTAGTTCTGGAAGATCCTGTAGCAGTCGTTTTATAATACGGATGGCGATTAGATCTTCTCCATGACCATTGCTCAGAACTAGCAGTTTCATTCGATTTTGACCAGTTAATTTGGCTCTAATGTAGACAATTTAATGATATTTTTGATTATTGCCGTTAATTTATCAATTACGCTGCTTAATATTTACATAGCGATCAGAATTTGGCAATTACGAATCCTTATTGCTCGTATTACCAGCATTTTAATTAATTACGAAAGCTACTTTAGCATTCTGTTGCCAGTTGCACCCCAGGTAATCTACCAAGGACAAGAGAATATTGCTCAGATTCGCCAAAAATATCAGTTATGGCAGCTACAAACTGCCCAGCTAAAACAGTTGTTTTGGCTATTAAATCAAAGTTACCAAATTTGTCGCAAAATTTAGATTTAGTTGAGATTTTCTGTCGCATATTTATCACCAGCGACTTTTTGTCTCATCCACAACTTATCATCGAGCAATTGCCTACTCAAACATAATTTAAGCTGATACTAAACGAGACTCTGCTGTGTCTTTAATTAAACTCATTTTGGTATGAAGATAATCATTTAAGGAAACACGTTCTTGAGCTGCCAAGGGTTTTTGAGCATCTAAACGCTGTAATAATCTTTGAATTAAGTCTGACTCACTAGCTTCTAATAGCTCCCAGGCATTAGTCGTTTCAATCAAATTCCAGGTTTGGCGTAATAATGTGGTATTCAACTTGCTTCACCTTAATAAATATGGTAGATGTAGTCGTTTTAGCTAAGAATTTAACTGCGCTAATAATCTAAATCTTAATCTGATCGAGGCAAATATAAAGAAAACATTGAGATATAAACTATATATCCATACAAAGCTTAATATATAGAGTTGATTGTTTACTTTCTTTTAAAGCACAAGTAAAATTACTTAACTTCAGGATGTTCTGTAGCACGACAAGCATCCCCCAAACGATTTATTTTGCTAATGAGCTGATAAAGGCGACCGAAACTTTTTTGGTTGAAGTAAAAGCTTAAGCGAGGTAAATGAAGGATTTCTAAGTCTTGCTGTTCTTGGGGCAAAGCTACATTTTTGCTGATTTTCCCTTGACTAAGGATATCACTAAATTCATAATTCAATTGGGCCACCACAGGATCGGACAACTCTAAGTTAAGACGCATCACAAATAGTTTGCCAATATAGCGGCTTGAATGGTAGACCCGATAAAAATTCTTAATAGTTTGACAGGCAACATCCAGGCGATCGGTAATCGTATATAAACTCGGATCTTCAGAACTAATTAAACCCTTAGCTTTTAATTGACTGCAAATATAGTCATTCCAAGAATGCCAGTAATCTCCTCCTGGTCGATCCACTAGCACTAAAGGTACAGGTCCATATTTACCAGTTTGACAAAGGGTAAGAGTCTCAAATGCCTCGTCTTGAGTTCCAAATCCTCCTGGAAACAAAGCGATCGCATCACTTTCTTTTAAGAAAAATAATTTTCGCGTAAAGAAGTATTTAAAATTAATCAGCTTATCATCTCCACTAATTGAAGAGTTTGCACCCTGTTCAAAAGGAAGTTTGATATTCAAGCCAAAAGAATTGTCTCTGCCTGCACCTGCATTTCCTGCCTGCATAATCCCCCCTCCAGCTCCAGTAATTACCATAAACCCTGCTTGGGTCATACAGCGAGCGAAATCAAACGCGATCTGATATTCAGGGTCTTGAGGCGCAGTTCTAGCAGAACCAAAAATGGAGATTTTTCTGGTGTGACGATAGGGATAGAATCTTTGAAACCCCTGTTCCAAGTCTTCTAGGGATGCAGTTAAAATTTTCCAGTTAAGACGCTCTGTATCTTCTTCTGCAACTCTTATAAGTACCTGCAAAGCTCTTTGAATTAATTTACCTTGAGGGTGGTTTGGTAAATCGACAAGTAGTTGCTGTAGCTGTTGATTTAAATCCGAGTTGCTGACAGATGAGTCCATAATTAGACGTGAGAAGGACTTTTAATCATCACTTATTTTAATTGAATCTGCAACCGTTCCAGATTGAGGCAGCTCACATGAATTCTAATTTTCTTAAATCTCGCTAGGATAAAATTAGTGCAAAAGCAGATTTATCATGGTAAGCATCAAACCCTGGCAAATAGTAGTTCTAGTGTTGCCGATCGCGACAATCGTTATTTTTTTATTGGTGGCAGCAGGTTCACAAATTCACGACTGGGGTTTGAACTGGATTTGGGGAGTGGTGGTAGTAATTTTTACCCTGTGGCGGTGGTTATTGGTTAAGTGGACAAAATCACCCTTGGCAGCAATGGAAGAGGCGATCGCCGAAATTAAAGAGGAGTTAGCGGCAGATTCTCAGCTAAATGTAGCAGCAAATCAAGAACAGCAGATTAATACTGCTCTGCAACAGGTAATCGCCAAAACCAAGGCAGATGAGCCGTTCTGGTTAGATTGGCAGACTTTTTGGCAACGATGTTTAGAATTGGTTAATGCGATCGCGCAAACTTATCATCCTGAAGTAAAACGCCCTTTACTTAATATTTATCTGCCCCAAGCTTATGGTTTAATTCGCGGTACAGTAGACGATACGGATCGCGCCATGCAAAAACTATCTCCTGTTTTAAATCGGGTTTCGATTGGACAGGCAGTAGAAGCATTTGAGGTTTATCGAAAGCTAGAACCATCCGCACGCAAGTTAGGTCAGGTATTTAATTGGTCGCAATGGTTAATTAATCCATCTGCCGCTGTCGCTAAACAGGCTACTAGGAAATTTAATAATCAGGCAAATCAAGAGTTATTGGTTAATCTTGGTCAATTAATGCGAGAAGTAGCGTTAAGAAATCTAGCCCAACAGGCGATCGCTCTCTATGGGGATGAAGCTATTACTATTCCTCTCCCTGAAGTTACTCCCGATTCTGCTTTACCAAAAGCCCAAACCAAAACCCTCAAGGCTATTTTAGAATCAGTTGAACCTGAGACAGTAGTTGCTCAAAAGCCTGTGAATATAATTCTAGTAGGGCGTACTGGGGCAGGAAAAAGTAGTCTGATTAATACCCTATTCCAAACCGATTTAGCTGAGGTTGATGTTTTACCCAGTACCGATCAAATCAAAAATTACACCTGGAAAACGCCAACTAATGAAGTTTTAAACTTATTAGATACTCCTGGTTACGAACAGGTAAACCGCCCCGAATTGCGATCGCAAGTATTAGATTATGCAGCCACCGCCGACTTATTATTACTAATTACTCCTGCTTTAGATCCTGCTCTCCAGATGGATTTAGATTTTTTGCAGACCCTCAAACAAGATCTGCCAGACTTAAGCGCGATCGGCATTGTGACTCAAGTAGATCGCTTGCGCCCAATTCGTGAGTGGAATCCCCCCTATGATTGGCAAGAAGGTACACAGCCTAAAGAAAAGTCTATTCGCGAAGCCACTAGCTATCGCGTAGAACAACTAGGAGATATCTGCAATCTGATTCTACCAATTGTTACTGAAGATCGGGGTAGTAATCGCGCTGCTTGGAACATAGAAGCATTATCGTTAGAGTTAGTTCAAGCGATCGCTCCTAGTAAACAGTTACGTCTGGTGCGTTTCTTGAGAAATCTCGAAGCCCGCAGCAATGCAACTGCCAAGATTATCGATCGCTATACTCGTCAGATGGCTACTACTCAAGGTTTAACTTCATTGCTGAAAAGCCCGATCCTGAAATTTATTTCCACCATGACTACAGGAAATCCAACCCTTGCCTACATCTTAGCTGAACAAATCCCCGTCGAACAAGCTCCTCTAGTTATGGGCAAACTCCAAATGGCTTATGATCTCTATACCTTGCTCAAGCCAAACTCTAGTATCAGCAATTTCGATTTGCGCTCAATCTGGTCATTACTCTTGGAAAATAATGAGGTGGGCAACAACAACGCCTGGGCTTTTGGTCATGCTTTAGTCGAATATTGGACAAAAAATCTTACTTCAGAACAGTTGCGCGATCGCTATAACTTTTATCTCCAGCAAAAATAAATTCTAACTTTGTAATTTATTCTGCTTCACAAATTTGTTGTTCTCGATTTGTAAATGCTCTAGCTAAGACCTGATAGTCTTCGGTCTAATTGCTCAATTACAGCAAATTTCGATCTTTCAGGATTTAGCGATCGCACAATTAGAAAGTCTTGTTCGTTGAGCCACTCCCCTAAATAGAATTTAGGGGATTCAGGCTAGGAGTTACAGTTAGCTTATAATCCAATTGATTTGTCTGGCTAACTATTCCTAACTTTAGGTCAAATTGCTCTGAGGGTGAATGACTCAGCCTACTTTCAGACGCGCTTACTCGTTCGCAATTTTTTTGAAACTCTTGCCATGCTGACCTTAAGATCGACTCCGACCTTTTCCACTCTTGTTTGGCGAAATGCAACAGCAAGTTATCTTCGTCATTTACATATCTCGCTAGATAAGCACTGAACAAATCTCGGTGCATAACCACTCCTGTTTGATCACGGTGAACTCTTTGAGACAGAGATTTCTTGATACGATCTCCTGTCAAATGAGTTTGTGACAGAGCAGTTTTAAAGAGCGAGAATTTTTGGAATGAACCGCCAGCACTTTCAGCCTTGCGTTTCAATTCCGATTGCACAAAACCAGGGGACTTAGCTTTTATAGCTTTGCCATATCTCTTTTGCCATCCTTTAACAGAAACATTTTCTGTTTTTATTTGGTTGCCATGACGTAGGATCTCATTGACAATTTTACGGTTCTGGCTTTTGGCATAAGCAGTTTTTTTGCGGTCTAATTCTCGCTTTTTAGCTGCTGTTTGGTAATAAGCTTTTGAATTGTTCCATCGGGGTCTTCCTTTTATATTTATTCCTTTTTTGGTTATGGTTTTACGACCTTTTTTTGCTTCAAAGTCAGGGTAAAAATTGCTGGGATTATTTGCTCTTTTTGAGCGTTCCATTTTACGCTGCAAACACGCTTTTTTGCCTTTGATAAGTAGGAACGTTTTCAGCCAAAGGTAGTAGCCCTGCTCTATCGTCACCAACAAATGCAATGTTGCTAATGTTGAGATCTAATCCGATTAAACCTTCGGATATATAGTTTTGAGGCTTTTGATATGGTTGTCCTTCGACAATTAATTGTACGTACCAACGACGTTTCCCATTCAAGTTACGCCATAAAATACGACAATATTTGATCTGGGAATTAAGCCCATGTTTAATTACAGCCCACATCCAGCAGCCCCACAAATGAAATACATCTGAAATCGTGCTGGAAAAGAGATGGAATAAAGAAAAAGAACAAGAATTAACTTGATGGAGTGAGAATGAGGGAAAATTTAGTCGAGCGCGATCGTTTCAGTCCCCATTTTGTTGCTCTTTATATTTTTTGAGCATTTGATCGCAACTAAACGATTCACGATCTAAGCGATTAGTGGCAATAATAAATCTGCCTGCTCGATTTTTAAATAACTCAATGGATTCAGAATTGGCTTGAATTACTCCAGTTATCTGATAAGTATTCTCCTGATTTTCTGTAATTTTGATGTCATCAATTAGATAAAATTTTAGTTTAGACTGGATTAATTTTAAATTTAATTTTGCTTCGGTATCACTCATAAAATTTTGCTGTGACAGCTTAGTTAGTTTTTGGCAAATTGATTGAGATTCTTTAGTAATCTTTTTCTCTAGAGAAGCTAAATCTGATTCTCTTCTCGCTTCACTTTTGACTACTAACCATCTTTGGCTTATTCCACCATAATTACTTTCTCTTTCTACCCATGAATAACCAGATATCTCACTGTTTTTAAACTCTGAATTCTTAACGGTACTCACCAGATTTTTCGCCTCTTTTATTGAGAGGGGAACTCTGGTTAACCATTTGATCTGCTTGAGTAGTTCTAAGTTATCTTTGCTGTATAAAGCACTATCTCCTACTATTGTTGTATCTAAATTTATTTTTTTCCTATAATCTTGTGCTATGTTTCCAAAAGCTTTTTTATCACTTTGATTCCCCGATGCTGCTTCAATAAATACTGGAATATTGCCATCTCCAGTGACGATTAAGTCTACAATAAATTGTTTTAAATCTGGTCGATGATCTCTCGAATAACCATGAGTGATGGTAATTGGTATTGGTTCACTGTCTTGCTCTGACTCTTTTTTCGTTAATTTATCCTCAGAATAAATGGCTTGATTATATTGACCGTGAACGGAAAATGAACTCGAATCTAAATGAGAAAAATCAAGATTTATTTGATATTTTTTGGCTGCTACTAGGGCAATTAAGAGAAATAATTCTGACATTCCATAGTCGTAGAGTTTATCCATTACTCTCCCTATTTTATGCTCATTTAAATGCTCTGGTAAGATTCCTTTACCAAAGAGATGTTCTGTTGCTTTGTCTTCAAAGAATTGAGGAAATAAATATAGTGGTTGAGAGACAAATCCTAATCCATTTAGAATAATTGCCTTGACGATTTCTCCTGAATTAACTATCTCTTGTTCTTCTATCCCTAATTCTTGATTAATGATATTTATGATGTCAAGTTCATCAATTATTCCTGCTATTATTCCTAAATGGTTAATGGTTTTAATTTTTATTCCTTTTAACACTTTTTTTTAATAATTTGTCTGGTTTTTATCGTTCAAAATTATCTTGATTTTTCCCTAATTATTCTGGATAATTAGCTACTTAATTACTCTACTCATTCTCATGAAGCAACCCTTCATGAGAATAGCTCTTGTCGAACCCATTACTTTGGCTGTAATTTTACCTCCTTTTCACCCTCTGTCAGAGATTCTGGTTTCAGTTTTCCATTTCATCCTGGTTGAACTCTGATTTCGGATATACTTCACCTGTGGGGCTGATGAATGTGGGTTAAAATGCCTCGTCTCGCTTTTCCACCCCGATATAAATACCGCTTCGCTTCGGGGCTACCAAGCTCGTCGCACTATCTCGTGTATTTTTTCAATTACTTAACCTTACTATTATTGACATAAATCGGCATTCCAGTCTTGATGTCCACGCCCTGATTGACATTTAAACTGTTCTCCAGCCCACACTATCTGCCACTTTTTAGCAGTTGCTTCGCCGTAAGGGGCAAATTCAATTAAATAACGCCTCCCCGCAACAGAATCATCAGTTAAGTTGGTCTGAGTGATATTCACGGTAGCCAAATTATCATCATATTCAACCTCAACTTCTTGTGCCGATTTAGCCAGTTCGGTTAAGCCTAATGCGGATAAAGCGATCGCCTGGGGATCTTTGCCAATTGAAATAGGTTTATCAATCTGTGTTTGGGCAGTTTGAATTGTTTGTTGGTGTTCCTGATTAATCCAATATTTATTGACGGGAATAACTCGGTAATTATCTTTAATACGAAGCTGTTGCTTTGGTTGAGAGTTATCCGTCGACCACAAGTTAATTAAAGAATTACGATCTATTTGATTTTTTACTCTTGCCAGAAGCTGATTTTGGGGACTAAAAGCCATGATGCTAGTTTTTTGCCCTAGTTTAAGCGTATTTCTCAGAGGTAATCCTGTAACTAAACTACTGATGGTGGCAGAATGGAAGTTGCCAGCGATTAGTTGACCATTGGCACTCAGGCTAAATACCCCATCATTGCTATAAAGATTGTTATTTTTTTTCGTGATTGTTCCTTGATGCCAATTCCAGACGTTGATTTTGCCGTCGTAACTACTGCTGATTAATTGTTCACCATTGGGCGTAAATTCGAGTTGGGCAATATCGTTTACATGGCCATCTAAAGTTTTAAGTAGTTCAGGCTTTGCTGGATCTAGTTGCCATAGTTGAATTTGATTGCTTTGTTCTTGTTTTCCTGAAACATTCGCATTTACCGTCGCCATGACTGTGCCGTCAGGACTAAGAGCGATCGCTTCTACAGCAGACTCGGAAGCAAATTTAAATAACTTTTTGCCCTCAGGAAAACTCCAGGCGGTTATGCCAGCATCACAAGCACCATAAAGAATTTTGCCAGATCCATCAAATAAGATTTGTTTGCAGCCATCTGATTCATCGAGGTTTAATACCACCTCTCCTGTCATAACATCACGCACCATAATTGCTTGATCGGCACGTAATAATCCTTGACTCCAAGTGGAGGTTGCCAAAAAACGACTGTTGGGACTAAAAGCGATCGCTGTTGGGGCAATTTCTAAACCTATGTCGCTGGCATAGTGTCCTGGTAAAACTCGCTGGATTGCTCCCATATTCATGTTCCAAAGGGTAGTCTGACTTGCACCGACGCTAGCTAATAATTGACCATTAGGACTAAATTTAAGGGCGTTTACTGGTGTTGTCGACTCTAAACTACCAACTAAAACTGCATTTTCCCATGCTGAAGACAATTGTTGGCGCAGATTCCCCCAGGAATTATTCTTAGTTTGCGCCTTAATCGACAACTGTAAACTCAAGGCGATCGCGATCGCCGTAAAATATTTTAAATAACGTTTACTATTCATTAATACTGCTATTGTCTCAAACTAATCTGCTGTATATATTTTTGGTTGTGTTCGCCCCTAGGATGGGATGATTGGCTTGTTACGTAAACAATATAAAACTAATAAACAGAATATACTCGTCCCCACTAAATACTTAATGGGACTTGGGATTATAGGACTAGGAGAAAAAAAACCTTCAATTGTTCCAGCTATGATCAACATGGGAATAATTCCCATCACTAGCTGTGCTGCTTTAGTACCGTTTGTTTTCAAAGCATCTATTCGTTTCAATTTACCAGGAAAGATCATCCCTTTACCGATTAATAATCCTGCGCCACCAGCCAGAAAGATTGCAGGTAATTCTAAAGAACCGTGGGGAAAGACAAACGCCCAAAAAGGATAAGCTAGATTGTTTTTACCAACTAAAGTGGCGATCGCCCCAATAGACAACCCATTATAAGCAATTACAAATATTGTGTATAGTCCTGCGGTAATGCCTCCTGCGATCGCGCCAAAAGCAACTGACAGATTATTAATTGTAATATTACTAGAGGCTAAGGGTTCAGTCCCCACTATCGAACCCATCCAGAGTTCTCCATCTTCTTCTACAATTTTGACAATGTTATCGGGAACAGTAATAGCAATAAAAGTCGGATCGCGCCAACCATACCACCAGGCAATGATGGCAGTTAAACAAAAGATACCTGTGGCGATCGCAATATAAGTCCAGCTATCTTGTACCACTTGAGGAAACCCCCAGAGATAAAACTCTTTGACCTGTTGCCATTCCTGACGTTGAGAACCCTGGTATATTTGGTTATAACCACGAGCTGTCAGCTTTTGTAAATCTTGGATTAAGATATTGCCAACTTTGTTCGTCCGCGCCCTAGCTAAATCGGCGGAAACAGAGCGATACAGACTAGCTAGATCTTTAATTTCCGTAGCAGATAGAGATTTAATTCCCTGCTTTTCCGCCTGCTGTAGCAACCCGTCCAAACGCTTCCAGTTTGGTTCTCTTCTGGCAATCCAACGTTGAACATGCATATTGTTCTACATAAAACTAGATCAGTTATAGCAAAAGCAGGCAGGATTTAAATAGTTAATTGCTTGAGTAGAAGTGGCAGGGTGAAACAAAAGTTCGTCTAATTTAAGTACATATAAAAATTTTTAGAACAAGGAGTTTATGCTGATTGTCATTTGTGGGGCGACGGCTAGCGGGAAATCAGGGTTGGCGCTAGAAATTGCCCAGCGTTTGGATTCTGTCATTATTAGCGCCGATTCTCGCCAAATATATCGAGAGTTTGATCTTGGTACGGCAAAGCCAACAGAGGTAGAACAAAAGCTAGTCCCTCACTATCAAATAGATATTTGTGACCCAACAGAGGTATTAACTCTGGCAGAATATCAGCAGCAAACACAGAAATTAATTGCTCATCATCAATCCAGAATTCCTTTGCTAGTTGGTGGGACAGGACTATATTTAGACTCGATCGCTAAAGGCTTAAAAATTCCGCGAGTATCTCCTCAACCCGAATTACGATCGCAACTAGCTTCTTTAGGACAGGCGCAAATTCACGCCTGGTTGACTCAAGTTGACCCCATAGCAGCCCTTAAAATTCATCCTCATGACCAATTCAGAACTCTAAGAGCGTTAGAAGTCTATTACGCTACAGGAATACCTATTTCAGCTCAACAGGGTGAAAATCCCCCTAATTATCCAATTTTGCAGATTGGTTTGGATTGTCCAGTAGATGTTTTAGATCGCCGTATCGCCTCTCGTGTCCAACAAATGATTGACATGGGACTAGTTACAGAAGTTGAGTATCTCTGTCATAAGTATGGTCAGGAGTTATCCCTCCTCAGTACTTTAGGTTATGCCGAGATTAAACAATATCTGGCTGGGGAGTTCAATTTAGAAGAGGCGATCGCTTTAACCGTAACCCACACTCGTCAGTTTGCTAAACGTCAACGTACTTGGTTTAACAAGAATCAACAGATTATTTGGTTTGATAATAATAGTCCCGATCTCATTGAGAAAGTTTGGTGTAAGATTCAAGAATTTATTGCTCAGTAGTCGTACAAAATAAATTTCTTGGTTGCAACAGGGGAAAGTCGAATGATTTGCTTTATATTACATTTTGAAGTTTGATATCACACTCAGTCTCTGATTATTGTCACTGCCTCTGGTTAATTGTAAAGAGATGATGAAGCGATACATCAAACATCAAGAGAAAAAAAGATAAGTATATGCAATCTTTAACTAACCAGTCGATCCGAACGAACTTTACTGTTCAAACCGAGTGGGATTTAGGATTTACAGGCAGACTAGATCTGACTAATATGGGAGAACTTTTAGCAGATTGGACAATCGAATTTGAATCTCAGTTTGAAATTACCCCAAAAGAGATTTGGGGAGCAGAAATTGTTGGTCGTTCAGGCAACATCTATACTCTCAAGCCAGTAGATTACAATCAAACTATTGATTCCCAACAAAGCACTTCGATTATTTTCAATGCTAATAAAATTAACGGGAAAATTTTTGAACCCCAAGAAATTAGATTAGGTGATCTTGAGCCGAATAAGCTTGAAGTAATACCACCAGACGATTCCAGTAACGACAACCCAGTAGTTGAAGATATCCCAGCAGATATCCCAGCAGATATTCCAGCAAATCCCGAACTAACTACGAAAGCCACGAATGACCTCCCTGCTGATGTAAACTTTTCGCTAATCAGCGATTGGGGTAGTGGTTTTCAGGGTTCAATCTCGATTACCAATACGAGTAATAGCAATATTGATAGCTGGAATCTAGAATTTGATTTCCCCAACCAAATTAATAATATTTGGGATGCAGCGATCGAGGAAAATCAGAATGGTAACTATGTAATTACTCACAATGCTTGGAATCGAGAAATCGCAGCAGGGGAAACTATAACCTTCGGCTTTACGGGAGATGGTTCTGTTACCACCCAACCCCAAAACTATGAACTAGATGGCTTTACTTTTGATAGTCCGAGTATTCGTGAAAGTATTTATACTTATGAAAATCCCGATCTTCAGCCAGAATTAGAAGTTAACGAAAAATATCAGGGACGAGCTACATTTTTTGATGCGGCAAACCCCGCTGGTGGTTTAGGCAATTCTGGGTTCGATATTCCCACTCAAGATCAACTACACAAAGTAGTAGCCATCAATAATATTCAGTGGAATGGTTCAGAAGCCAGTGGTGCTTTTATGGAAGTATCTGGGCCTAAACAAAGAGATGGCGCAGCACCAATTATCGTTCAGGTGACAGATCAGTTGGCAGAAAGAGCAGACGGTATGGATATGAGTGCCGAAGCATTTGCCAAAGTAGCAGATCCCGCTGATGGGATAGTCAATATTAACTATCAGTTAGTTGGACCTGCTGATGATTATGTAACAGCTTATGGTCACAGAATTGGTGACGGTATTGTCGTCGAAACTATTGATGGTACTAGTCCCTATTATGCAGCCACTAGATTAAACAATCATCGTTATCCAATTGAAAGCGTTGAGGTAATTGAAGCTGACGGTGATTTAGTCGAACTTAAACGGGAGTCTGATAATCGCTTTGTCATGGAAGGAAACTATCCACTCAATGGTGTGCAGGATCTATTAGTCACCGATATTTTTGGTCAGCAGGTAACATTAGATGACATCGATATTACCAATAGCTCTGTTCCTGATACAGTTACTGGAGAGCAGTTTGCGCTGATCTAGGAAAGCAATGAGCAATGATCATTGAACAATGATCATTGAACAATGATCAACTAGTCTGGGCAGTTGCAGGATAGCAAACCCCTACACCACCTAAACCACAATATCCGTTAGGTACTTTACTAAGATACTGTTGATGATAATCTTCAGCGTAGTAGAATTCAGGCGCTTCAATGATTTCGGTAGTGATGGGATCATAACCAGCCTTGCTCAATTCTTGCTGGTAGGCTGCCAGTGATTCTTCTGCTAGTTTCTTTTGTTCTGGAGTATAGGTATAGATCCCAGAACGATATTGAGTCCCGCGATCATTACCCTGGCGCATTCCTTGAGTAGGATTGTGGCTTTCCCAGAATGTTTTAAGTAGCTCTTCGTAGCTAACCTGCTTAGGGTCATATACCACTAACACAACTTCGTTATGTCCTGTCATACCTGAACAAACTTCTTGATAAGTAGGATTAGGAGTATGTCCTGCTGCATAACCAACTGCTGTAGTGTAAACTCCTTTTTGCTGCCAGAATTTTCTTTCTGCACCCCAGAAGCAACCCAAGCCGAATACTGCTTGTTCAATATTTTCAGGAAAAGGAGGCACAAGCGGATTCCCATTAACGTGATGTTTAGCTGGTACGGGCATTTTTTGTGTACGCCCTGGTAATGCTTCTTGAGCAGATGGAATGGAAGCTGGTTTGCCTAAGCCGAATAGTCCCATAAGAATTAATATCTGATTTTTTTTGTTAATTTTTTTTTACGATATCTATATTGTAAGAGAATCGTTAAAATTTAGAATTCGGCTAACCCTACATTTAATTGATGATTAAATGTAAACATAGGCTTTGTTTTAGACTTAAGATGAAGAACATTATTGAAGCTTGATTGTTATTCCTTATTTACTTACGATACTATAGCCAGGGAACGCAACTATCAGCCAAGCTAGGTTAATCGCTAAAGTGTTATTGAGTTATTTTAGTCAAGTTTAATTAGGAAAAGTTTATGAAAATTTTAGTAGTAGAAGACGATGAGCGGATTAGTGATGCGATCGTCGAGTATTTAAGTGACCTCCACTATGCGGTAGAGGCGGTATACGATGGTCAAAGTGCCTGGGATTTACTAGACGTATTCACCTACGATTTGGTGTTGCTTGACGTTATGCTACCAGAAATGGATGGAATTACCCTTTGCAACAAACTACGAAGCAGAGGTTTTAATATTCCGATCCTAATGTTGACTGCTAAAGATACTTTGGAAAACAAGATTGAAGGGTTAGATGCAGGAGCCGATGACTATTTGGTCAAGCCTTTTGAACTAGATGAGCTGTCAGCACGAATTCGCGCCTTACTGCGTCGTGGAACAGGCAGTCTACCACCTGTATTAACTTGGGAAAACCTGCGTTTAGATCCTAGTAGCTGCGAAGTATTTTATCAAGAAGAACTATTGCCTCTTAGTCCTAAAGAATACAAGCTGCTGGAATTTTTCTTGCGTAATGGTCGTCGTGTATTTAGTCGCGCTCAAATTCTGGAACATCTTTGGTCTTTTGAACAGGTACCTGAAGAAGCCACGGTTAAAGCTCATATCAGAGGTTTAAGACAAAAATTAGAAGCTGCTGGAGCGCCTCACGATCTGATTGAAACGGTTTATGGTTTAGGATATCGTCTCAAAGAAGAACCCCAACAGGTCAAAAACTAGACTGAAATCATTATGCATCAAAGCTTGCGATCGCGTTTACTGCTGTACTATCTCATAGTTATGGCAGCTATCTTAGGTATTTTTGGCTCAGGGGTTTACGTTGTTTTTCGGCGTAGTTTGTACAATCAGCTAGATAAGAAGTTATTGACTCTGGCGCAATCGGCTACCCCTTCTTTTGCCCCAGTACGCGATCTCGGTAGTAAGTATCTAAATGAGGTAGAGGAAGTTCCTTGGCGTGACATTTTTAATCGAGATCAACAAAGTTTAGAATGGTTTGATGCCAAAGGTAAATTACTAGGTCGCAAGGGAATAATTGAGATAAATGCGCCACCAGAGTTAGGAACTTCTTTTATTCAAAATCTAGATACGGGAGAAGTGTTTCGGACTTTAACTATATCGATGTTTGTGGGTAAAAATGGTGAGACTGGAGCTGCTACTTCAGTTGGTATGATTAGAGCTACCCAGTCTAACGAAGAAATAGAAACAGCCGAATCAGAACTTTTTTGGATTCTGGTAATTGGCGGGATGTTGACTTTGATTTTAAGTGGCTTGGGTGGATTTTGGCTCACACAAAAAGCAATTGAGCCAATTGAAGCTAGTTTTTTACAGCTTAAACAGTTTACTGCTGACGCATCTCACGAGTTGAGAAGTCCGTTGACGGCGATCAAAGCTTCGATTGATATCATGCGTACCCATCCTGAAAGGGTTCATCCCAAAGATGTCAAAAAGTTAGAGGCGATCGCTGGTGCTACCCTGCAAATGAACGAAATGCTGGGAGATTTGCTGTTTCTAGCTCGCGCTGATGCGGATGCTGATTTGTCTACTAATGAACGGAAACTTACTCCTGTATTGCTTAATCAAATTCTCCAAAATTGCTTTGTTTTGTTAGAACCCCTGGCAAATGAAAAGAAAATTGTCTTTCAGTCTAAATTTCGAGAAAAACTAACAGTATTAGGAGACATGCCCCAGCTTTCTCGTTTATTCTCTAATTTATTAGAAAATGCTCTCCAGTATACCCCCGATGAAGGTCGGGTGAGCTTAGACTTATATCGACAAAATCGCTTTGCAATAATTAGCGTGAGGGATACAGGTATTGGTATTGCTTCAGATCAAATCAATAAAGTATTTGATCGCTTTTGGCGGGCGAATAAAGCGCGTAATCGCCGAGAAGGAGGTACAGGATTAGGCTTGGCTATTTCAGCCGCGATCGCTAAACGCCATAGTGGGAAGATTTCGGTAACTAGTGAACCTAACATCGGTACTTGCTTTTTGGTCCGCATCCCTTTAGTCGAACAGCGCAAATCTTCTGTAGTTAAAGTGGAAAAATATGAGCCAAGCAAGTGACATTAAAAGTAATGAGTAATGAGCAATGATTACCTACTACCTACTACCTACTACCTACTACCTACTACCTACTACTTACTACTTAAGCAATCAAGTTAATAAACTGGATTAAGCTGCGTCAACTTTTTCTGTTCCCAAGCCAGTGCTGAACGCACAATTTCATCGAGGGAATTGTGTTGAGGATTCCAGCCGATTACCTCGCGGATTTTCTCACCTGAAGCAATGACGCAGGCAGGATCTCCCTCTCGGCGAGAAGTCTCTACCACAGGAAAATCTACTCCCGAAATTTCTTTAATTTTTGAGAATACCTCTTTAACGCTGTAGCCAGTGCCATAGCCACAGTTGAGAATTTGACTTTTGGACTCTCGTTCTAAATACCTCAAAGCATCTACATGAGCAGTTGCTAAGTCTTCGACATGAATATAGTCTCTAATGCCTGTCCCATCTTTAGTTGGATAGTCAGTGCCATAAATACTAGCAGAGGCACGAATACCCAAAGCAGCATCACATCCCACTTTGATTAAATGAGCAGCTTTTTGACCCATTTGACCGATTTTGCTGGAACTGTCGGCTCCTGCCACGTTAAAGTAGCGCAAAATGACATATTTAAGCTCGGAAGCTTGAGCATAGTCGCGGATGATGCTTTCGCTCATCAATTTAGACTTACCGTAAGGATTAATTGGCAAAGTTGGAGACAATTCTTCCACAGGAGAGTCTTGAACCTCGCCATATACTGCTGCGGTACTAGAAAAGACAAATTGATTAACATTAAACTTTTTACAACACTGTAAGATGTTAATCACGTTGCTGGTGTTGTTGGAGTAGTAATCGAGGGGTTGCTCTAAAGATTCGGGAACAGAAATGCTGGCAGCAAAATGTATTACTGCATCAAAACTATACTGCTCGAACACCTTTGATAAACGTTGTTTGTCATTAAGATCTCCTTCATATAACTTGCCATACAGAATTGCTGCTGACGAGCCTGTGGACAAGTTGTCATAGACAACAATCTCGTAGCCAGCTTCTCCTAATTTTTTGACCGTATGAGAACCGATATAGCCTGCACCGCCCGTCACTAAAATTTTAGTCATAGTAATTTATACTTAGTTTTTCTTAATCCACCATTTATTATAAGAAAAGATTTAATTTTGAACTTTAAAGTTTACCAAAAAGCATTTAACAATAAGATAAAGCAGAATTTATTGCTGAGAGTATTATGCAATAATGCACAAAATTCAAGAAAACCGATTTTAGAATACGGCGATCGCTTAACAAACAAATTTTATCTAGTTTATTTGTTAACAGTGTATTACCCAAATATTTTAGGCTAGTTTACTGGAACTAGTATTAAGAATAGATTGCAATTGGAGTACTCAAAGCGTTAATTTGATTAAAAGTAAGGATCATGTTGTTGATTTTATTGCTGTGTTAATTATTAGTAATATGAAATCCAAAAAAAATGATCCAGATAAACTCTCCCCTAGTCCCCTAGTCCCCCATTTATGACTATTTGTAGCAAGCATTTAAGTATTTTATATAAGTTATGCCTCGATCGCCTAAGCTAAAATTTGATCGCGGAACATTATTGTTACATCCACCACCACAGGGGAGAGCCTGGTTAGATTATGCTACCTGGGACGATCGCGTAGAGAAATTCCGCATTCCTGCTATTTACTATCGTTCTCTAGTAGAAGCTCTTCAGGCGGATGACAAAAAGATTATTGATGAAGCCAGAGAATTTTATAGCTTAGAACTGAAGTCAGTATCTCAATTTGAACCATACCCACATCAAGCAGAGGCATTACAAGCTTGGAAGCAGTCGGGTAGAAAGGGAGTGGTAGTACTACCTACCGCAGCAGGCAAAACCTATTTAGCACAGTTAGCAATCCAGGCAACTCCCCGCACCACCCTAATCGTCGTGCCGACCTTGGACTTAATGCATCAGTGGTATGCTCAAATAGAATCTGCTTTTCCTAATATAGAGGTTGGTTTACTCGGAGGTGGTTCACGCGATCGCACGCCGATTTTAATTGCTACCTATAACAGTGCAGCAATTCACGCTGAGACTTTAGGTAATCGTTATGCACTCCAGATTTTTGATGAGTGTCATCATTTACCCACCGACTTTTTCAAAGTCATTGCCGAATATGCGATCGCTCCCTACCGTTTAGGATTAACTGCTACCCCCGAACGTAGCGACGGTACTCACCGAGATTTAGATACTCTGATTGGGAAAATTATCTATCGTAAAACTCCCGAAGAACTGTCTGGAGGTGCATTGGCAGATCATAAAATCGTGCAGATGCGGGTTAAATTATCTGAGCAAGAACAGCTTAAATATGAACAGGCGATCGCTGTTCGGCGTAAATTTTTACGGGAGTCAAATATCTCTTTAGGTAGTCTCGAAGGCTGGCAACTATTTGTCCAAGCTAGTGCGCGATCGCCTCAAGGAAGAAAAGCAATGTTAGCCCATCGTGAAGCTAAAGAAATTGCTTTAGGCACAGATGCTAAACTCCGCATCTTGATTGATTTACTCAAAAAACATCAAACAGAACGGATCTTAATCTTTACCAACGACAACGCCACCGTATATCGTATTTCCCAGCAGTTTTTAATTCCCGCCATTACTTATCAAACTGTTGTTAAAGAACGTCATGATATTTTGACTAGATTCAAAGCGGGAGAATATAAAACCCTAGTGGCTTCCCATGTACTGAATGAGGGGGTTGATGTTCCTGATGCGCGCATTGCCATCATTCTTTCAGGTACTGGTTCTACTAGGGAATATATTCAACGATTGGGTAGAGTCCTTAGGAAGGGCAATACATTTAATAAACAGGCAATTCTCTATGAGGTTGTGACGGAAAACACCAGTGAAGAGAGAACTTCTGAACGTCGCCGAGGTGAACAAAATGAGCAAAATGAACAACAATATCAGCAGCCAGAATATCGGCAGTTAAAATTAATTCCTAATAAACCTAAACCAATCAAAAGAGAATTTAAAGCAGCAGAAAAATCTAAACAATGGAATCAAGAAGAATAAGAAGACGCTATAAAAACTTGCTCACTGCTCACTGCTTACTGCTCTAAGCCTCTTGAAATTTAAACTTAATAAACACCAAAATACTGCTCACCAAAAAGCCGATAATAAAACCAAATAAGTGAGCATGAAAACTAACCTGCGGAATTAAATTATCAAAAACAAATTGCACAATAACGATCAAAATAATCTGCTGTAACCGACGTTTGGCAGTAACTGAATATCTGTTTCTTAGCCATAATTGTAAATAAATAGCTAATATTGCCCCAATTAAACCCATAATTGCTGCCGAAGCACCAATTAAAAAAACATTACTTAATCCTAATCTAAAAGCTAATAGCGTAAAGGTTAACATTGAACCGATGCCACTAACTAAATAAATGATTAGATAAGACTTTACTCCTAAACTCAACTCAATTAAGCGTCCTACAAAAAACAGCGATAACATATTTGTGGCTAAATGAACTAAGCCATAGTGCAAAAAATTTGCCCCGATCAAGCGCCACCATTCCCCAGCTAAAACTTTTTCAGGAATTAAAGCCCCTAAACGTTCCAGCGCCCAAGAATCTTGACTACCCCCTAACTTAATTTCTAATCCGTAGATCAATAAATTTAAACCAATTAGTATATAGGTCGTATAGGCTATCTTGTTACGGCTAGTTTTCATGCAAAACATTTAGATTTGATAGATTTGATCTATTCAATCGCTTTAGTAATCTGAATTTAAACTGAAAATTAAAATAATTACGATCAGTTTTTATTTTGTTAGTCAAAAAATTAATACCAGTTAATTTAAGCGATCGCGATGAAAAATAGAAACTATATTTCAGCTAAAATCGTGGAGTTATCATAGCGTTTTGTTTTACTTTAACAAGATAAATACAATACTTGTAGCTCAAGTAAGTAAAATTACTTGATTTTTTTAAAGACCAGACTTGTAATTTTATTGATCTCATTAAATTTAGTCAAAGTCGTTAATATAAGTAAACTAACTTTGTTCTGCCAAACTGTACCATGCCTTTATTTCGGATAGTAGCTCTATTCCTTGGTCTGAGCGTAATTCTCGGACTATCGATTTGGTTGGTGACATCTCTATCTCACCTATACATGCAGATCTCTTTTACTGCACCTATTCTGGCTAATCTACTACTGTTGTTAGTAATAGTTTTGATCGGCTCTTTAGTGGGTGGTTATATATATTACATTAATAAATATACGCGCCGAAAATCTGGCAGGAAGCCAGGAAAACGGAGAGCTAATCGAGATCGAGTAATCATACCAGAAGAAAAAACCCAGGTAGCAGCGCAAAATCTTCAGGCGTTGAGACAGCAGGTAGGGCAAATACAGGACAAAATTGCTCAAAAAGCTTTATTAGGTAGATCGCGACAAATTGAGGCAGATCTCAAACGGGGAGAAGTCAAAGTCGTGATCTTTGGCACAGGATCGGCAGGGAAAACTTCTTTAGTAAATGCCCTCGTCGGCGAAATTGTCGGGGAAACCAATCCGATCATGGGAACAACTACTCAAGGACAAACCTATAGCCTGAAGCTGCGGGGTGTAGGCAGAGAAATCCTGATTATTGACACCCCTGGTATTTTAGAAGCGGGAATTGCGGGAACAGAAAGAGAAAAAGTAGCCAAGCAGCTAGCCACTGAAGCCGACTTACTGGTATTTACTGTTGATAATGATTTACGTCAGTCAGAGTACAAGCCTTTAAAGACTTTAGCCGAAATTGGCAAGCGATCGCTTTTAGTATTTAACAAAACAGATCTCTATACCGATGAAGATCGCGAAATGATTTTAGGCAGACTCCAAGAAAGAGTAAAATCCTTTATTGCACCTGGTGATGTTACGGCTATTTGTGCCAACCCCCAACCAGTACAGTTAGCTACAGGAGAAATTATCGATCCACCAGTGGAAATCTTGCCGTTAATTAAAAGGCTAGTGGCAGTGTTACGGGCAGAAGGAGAAGATTTAATTGCCGATAATATCTTGCTTCAGTCCCACCGCCTCGGAGAAGAAGCCCGCACCATTATTGAAAATCAGCGACGCAGGGAGTCAGATAAAATTATCGATCGCTATCAGTGGATTAGCGCTGGGGTAATTGCCGTCACCCCTGTCCCCGTAGTAGATATGTTAGCAACTGCTGCGGTTAATGCTCAGATGGTGATTGAAATTGGCAGAATTTATAACATCGAACTAGATTTTGAACAGGGTAAAGAATTGGCTCTGTCTTTAGGGAAAACTCTAGTTAGTCTCGGGGTAGTTAAGGGGGCAGTAGATATCTTAGCCAAAGCCCTTCAGCTTAATTTTGCTACCTATATCGTTGGTAAAGCCATTCAAGCGGTATCTGCGGCTTATTTAACCCGTATTGCTGGGAAAAGCTTTATTGAATACTTTAGGCGTAACCTCGACTGGGGTGACGGTGGCATAACAGAAGTAGTTCAGCAACAGTTTCAACTCAGTCGACGAGATGAGTTTGTCAAATCTTTTGTGCAGGATGCAATTTCTAAAGTAGTGCAACCTCTATCAGAAGCCTGGGGGGATGAAGACTTAGAAGAAGAAGAGGAAGCCCAAATAGTGTCAGAAATGGTGGCGCAGTTAGAAGATGATTGGTAATCTCAAATTACGCCGAGCAATCTTAGGCTGATTTCCTGATAGTTTTTTCACCTACTAAAAACCTAAACAAAGTTGGACATATTTAGGATCGGGACTCGGTGAATTCCCTGTTTTCTGTCGATTTGATTGTTTACTAGCAAGAGAGGGGGTTGAATCCGTCTCGCCAGCATCACTGCCGACAAGAACAATTTCCTCTAGGGTTTTCATCCAATCAAAAAGCTTTGAACGTCTAACTTTGTTAGACTTTAGATATCGTGCAACACGATTCCAAGTTGTCCAAGAATGCCTTGCCAAATCCTCTGGTTTAACAAGGCATTGCGGGGCGCGTTCGCTCATTCCCATTGCTCGTCGAGCAATAGTCATCGCTGCTGCTGTTCCCGAATTAAGTCCGTATCGAGGCATGAACTTAATCATGCCGATAACGGAAGTAAAAGCTGGATTGACTTTATGCAAGCCAATGCCATATCGTTTACATCTTGAGAAGAGCGCTTCTCTAAACGTACTTGTAGAGAGGTTGGAAAGCATTAAATTATAAGCCTTACTTGCCTCGCTCATTGAAGCTTTGCGCTTAGAAAAATCCAAGGACTCGATAGCTATAGGACATTGGTAGTCAAAGGCTAAATCAGATAGTTTCACTACCAAATTACGCATCATTACTTGTCTTTGACCAGAACTAAATCCTTTCCATTTGAAACTTATTTTACCTCGCTCTTTAATATTTCCGTCACTTAAGACATAAGCCCATTCAACACTGTCACGATTAAAATCTACTCCAATACAACCATTGTCAAAAGATGTGGTAACTGGTATTTCTTGAACATAAGTAGTTAGATGAATATACCAATTATCTGATTTATGCTCTCTTCGGAAAATCTGTACTGTAATTGGTTTTTGTGTTTCAATTGCATAAAGTAATGATGATTTTCGGCGACGACGGCATTCTGCTACTTGAAAAGGAATTTCTAATGTTTTGCCGTGTTCAGATTGCATAAAGCGAGGCAAGGTTACGACAGCTTTAAAATCATCTCCATTTACATGAAAGATTTTAATCATCGTACCGCCACCATGTTGCGATTTCCCTACGCAGAAAAATCTACCGCCTCGTTTTTTTCGCCAATCGTGCAGCCATTCCTCATGATTCGAGTAACCATTTTCTTTTAGATGGTATTGGGCATTAAATAGTTTTTTTGAGCCAAAGCAAATATGTAATTTCTGGCTAGATTCTAGCTGCTCCCATTGCTTTTTTAAGGACTCAATTTTAAGCAACTTAGATTTTAATCCCGATGCTTGATTTTTTTGTTTTACAGTGGGATTTTTGACTTTAGATAAACTTTTAAATATACTTTTTGCTCTCTTAGTTTTCTTTCTTATCTGTTCGGTTATTCGAGCAATGTTTAGTTTCTTGGCTGTGCTTAATTGAGAATAAGTTTGTTTAACTTCTGTCGCAATAGCGTCAGCCCAAGCCCACTGAAGATTAAAGCGAGACTGGTATGACTTTTCAATAGCGATCTCGCTCATTCCTCGTTGCAGATCGTTTAAACCAGTACGCCGTATCGATTCGTACTGGTTTCCCAAAACATTAAGAGCAGGATGATCTTTAATTTTTGCTTCGACTCCTATCATGAGTCCCTTGGATTGAGATGGCATTACCTAACACTGAACTTTATTTTGTAATTTTAGCAGGGTTTCGTAAGGTATGTTTAGGATGTCTTGTATAGCTTTCTCTTTCTCTTTTCTGTAGCTTCTAGACCCATACAGGCGACAAGAAAAACAATGTACTACTGCCATTAAATCTTCCAGTAACTCAGCTTGGGGAGATAATGATTCCGCATTAGCTACGATAATTTTACATCCTCGCTTGCTTAATAATTGCTCGATTAAGTCGAAAGCAAAACGACATAAGCGATCTTTATGAGCTATGACAATAATTTCGATTTTTCCTGAAAGAGCATCTTCGATTAAATTTAAAAACTTTTTGCGCTTAAAGTTTAGCCCTCCTCCAATCTCTTCTATCCATTCATCTACTGCATAGCCTCTAGCTAAACAAAATTGCTCCATTGAATCCTTTTGATTAGTTAATTCATTCTTTTGCTTGGCTGATGATACGCGACAATAAACTTTAATTAAACGTTCTTCTGATATCGGCTTTAAGCCTTTAGCCTGTAATAAATCCTCTTCTGTATAAAAGCGATGATTGCTGGGAGTCCTCTTCGCTTTTAGTTTTCCTGTTCTATCCCAGCGTCTTAACGTTTCGACCGATACTCCTATCTGCTCCGCAAATTCATGAGGTCGCATACTTATACATTTTTTTGAGTTATGTATAAGTATGTATAATAAATTAACTACTAAAAGTCAACAGACGTTTGTTTTCGTCCCATTCAAACTCCATTACTTATTCCCACTTTATCTTTCCAGTTTTAGCTAGACTAATCCAGAATTATATAATTATTGGGTTTCGTACATCAATCTGGATACAACAAAGATATTATCCTGCAAGTCAAATCCTGAATTTATGTTACCAGGAATGGTGTATCTCCGCAGGTTAGGTTGAAGTATTAAACCCAACGCAAAGCTATGTTTCGTTGGGTTACGCTGTCGCTAACCCAACCTACTCCTTCTGGTAATAAGGGCGATCGCGTTTTCCTGTTCGATTCGATTCAATAAGGTAGCCAAATTTTGTCTGGCATCGGTATAGGAAGTAGATATGGGCAACATTATTCTTGTACATAAATTTTAGCAAGGTTAGGTTAATCAAAAACCAGAAGAAATATTATTTACTGATTTTATAAGTGTTCAACTTCACTACCTTGGCATCATCCCCAAAATTATTATCTGTCGACTGACAATCGAGATCGTCTCTAAAATAGTTCATTTAAGTAGGGTGGGCAATGCCCACCCTACCGATTTTGATTATTTCAACCCAACAAGTTAGAGTGGACGCGCTACTAGGTTAAAACTTAGTTAGTAGGACAACCTGAAGGAAAACAATTAGCAGGAAATTTCTTAGTAAATATGTCCGATGTCACAACAAAAATATTATCCTGTAAGTCAAATCCTGGATTTGAGATGGAATTACCATTGCATCAGTAGTAGTTGTACTAGTTTGACCTACTTCAACAGCAACAATACGCTGATCGTTCCCGAGCATGACAAAAGCTTCTTTTTCCGCTGCGGTCAAGTTAGTATCATCCGTTAACTGCTGATCGGTGGGAATGATAAACTTTGTATTAGGGTCAATGAGTACTTGCGCCAGAGTTTTGCCTGCGGGCCAGGTGTAGGTAGGATCGATAATTGCCATTTTTTGCTCGTATAAGAATTTTCCTAGAGATGGCTGATCACTTTCTGATGGACTATTAGGGTTTGCAACATAACCACCGAACCGTGGAACATCACCTTTTTTCAAGAATCGAACGCCTGGTTTATTAGAATCTACCTGTGAATTATTATAGACTGTAGCATCATCTCGATCTCCATTAAATGTGATTGGGTTACCGAAATCTACGGTATGAGATATTTTGAGGTTTGTAGGATAGGTGCTAAGGAGTTCACTACCATCTTACCTGAGTTGCCTATACTGTTACAGTTTGTTCCTGGACCTATTGCACTAGAAGTAATTGTTAGATCTTTGCTAGAATCCACCTCGATAGGTTGGGGCTGTTTACCAGCATCGCTATTTTGAATCCATTTCGTAGTGTTATCGACATTAGCCGAATCATTACCAAAATCTGTTCGCATATTCCAAAGTGTTGCTGGTGTTGTGTTGCGGTTACATTCGTATTGACCACCTAGACCCCTGACGCTCCAGCTAACAGATGTAAAAGTATTTGTTGTATTTGCAGCACGAGTTCTAGCTCTAGCTACTACTTTGCTATCGTTAGTCTGGCTATCATTATTTACGCCACTAGCAGTTTTGGTCTGTCCTGTGAGAAATAATTGCGCTGTATTAGTACCATTTATACAAGCATGAAAACCAGTTGCAGCAGTTGATAGAGCTGTACCTGTCAAAGTAGGAGCTGTACCTGTCAGCCTAGGGGGAGTGAGTATTTCTCCCGTAGCGCATGGAGAAACAGCTATATGTGTATTATCAATGCCATCTATCAAAACTTGTTCTGTCCAATCACCAGTCGTATAATTGCCCTCTGCGCTTAATGGAGGACCCCAGCGATATAAAACAGAAGGACCTTTCCAATTTGTGCCAGATGCACTTTTAAGAAAATATATAATTCGTTCGGGAGTAGAAACATCGCTATCAGCACCTAAGCTGCTACTGAAAGTAACTTCAGGTATATCTAGCGCAAAAACTATTTTTTTCTTTGTAGTAGTATCACTATTGAATGCGCGAGTAGATAAATCAATGTTGGTGTCCGTAACATTAAATGCAGTTTTATCTGTAGTAGATGCAGTGACTCTGGCATTTAAGAGATTGGTATCAATTGTTCTAGCTCGTCTAACTTCATCAGACATAAAATCTAAAGCACGGGAGTTTTCGGTTCTGGCTTTTACTTTAGAACTTTCACTTTGACTGCTTGCCAGTACCGTCATCAAACCAAAGCCTAATGCACCAATGACAAAAATACTCATAAACAAACCCACCAAAAGTTCGGTTAGAGTAAAACCAGAATTAGATTTGGTTTTTTTTAAAAGTTTGTAAAACTCTTTATTTTTCATATTAAGGACAGTTTTATTAGCTATAAAATTAACAATACTTTTTTAGTATTCGGGCAATATTTATAGGCAAAATAACCAGAGGTTGAATATTGCTTATAGCTGTTGCCATTTATACAATTACTGTCCCAATATAATTGGCGCGATCAAGCTGTGTAAATTGGTAAGGACACTGATTTTCAGGTGAAGCTAGGATGAATCTCAGGTAAATTACTTTAAAGTTCGTCTGACAAGTCAGATTTATTGCCTGCTTTGTCTACCCTGCCGTAAATCAATACCTCTCGTTTAGATTTTGTTATCTTAAAAGCTTTTGGCTTTTAGCTCTTGGGTTGAAAATAAAAAATGGCATCAGATTATTTAATCTGACACCATTTAAAGTAAATTACCAATAAATTACTTAAGGTGCTAACGCATTACCTCTAAGTAAACTGGCAAGGGTTTTAGCTGTCACCTTCATTTGAGTTAAAGGATTAGCAGGAACTACGGTTTTGTAGAGATAGCTATCAAAAGTCATTTTCTGTACGTCAATATCGTCGCACATTTCTACAAAAGCTTCGCGGGTAGCATCACTACGGTAGAACACTCGTTGCAGGATATCTAAGACAAGATAGGTTGCACCGTATTCTTTGTTCCAAAGCTTCATAAAGTCCTTAAGGTCTTTTTCTGTCGGAATTCTTTGTCCGTTTTGCGATCGCTCTACGATCATTTCCGCACACATCCGACCAGATTTGGCGGCAAAGTAGATACCTTCTCCTGAAGACTTAGTGACAGTGCCTAAAGCATCGCCAACTAGAGCGACTCTACCACGAATAGGACGAGGACGGGGATGTTCAGGAATGGGGTGCGCTTCAACTTTGATGATCTCACCACCTTCTAGTCTTTTAGCAGCACGTTTGCGGATACCAGCCTGGAGTTTTTTGATATCAGCTTGGTTCACTTTCATAGTTCCCGTACCCACGGCTACATGGTCGAATTTAGGGAATACCCAAGCATAAAAATCGGTGGAAACATCGTTACCGACATACATTTCTGCTAAATCTTCGTAGTATGCCATCTTGTCTTCAGGCAAACGAATTCGCTCTTGAAAAGCGATCGCATAATTATAATCTCCAGCGTCAATCGCTTTGGCAATTCTGGAGTTAGCACCATCAGCACCAATGACTAGATCCACCTTCAGGGTTTTCATTTCTCCTTTAACCGCACCACCTGAATGGTCGGCATAGTGGAGGGTGTAAGGATCTTTGTCGCTATCGGGGATATCTAACTGATAGACAGTACCATTAATTAGGTTCGCTCCTAATTCTGCTGCGCGATCCCGTAAAAAGCCGTCTAAGACTTCTCGGCGACACATCCCAATATATTCACCATTTTTAAGCGTTGAGCCAATATTGACTTCTCGATTAGATGGCGAAATCATCTTCATTTTTTTGACTTGCCGATCAATAATCTTTTGGGGCAAATCAAACTCATCCACCATACAAAGAGGAATTGCACCGCCACAAGGTTTGGCGTTGTCTAGCTTACGCTCAAATAAATAAGTTTCAATACCTGCTTTGGCTAAAACTTCTGCGGCTGATGACCCTGCTGGCCCTGAACCGACAACGGCTACCCTTAATCCCAAAGTTTTTCTCCTAAATATCTATAAATCAATCTTTACTAAAGCTGCCACCACAAGTAAATTGTTGTTGAAATTTTACTTAGGCTTACAGCAAATTTAGCGATCGCATACTGAATTTTTAGTAATCCTCGATCATCTCTAAAATGGATACTATCACGATGCTTTAGCTTATTTGATCGCGATCGCCTGATTCGACTAAAGTTGAAATACTGCTTAACAACTGAGGTAACAAAACTTTATTCTTAAAGGTATAAAATGTAATGGAATGTTTATCTTGTAAGGCATAAAATACATCATGGAACTGCCTCATAGTTTATATAGATTTTTTTTTCTTTGCAGGTTGAGTAATGCGACAACAGGAAGCCCTTGTATTATTGGTAAGCCATCAGAATACCCTGAAGACTTTTGGTGTGAAATCTTTGATGGTGTTTGGTTCAGTGGCTAGGGATGAAGCGCGAACAGACAGCGATGTAGATCTGCTAGTAGAGTTTGATCATCCAGTCGGGTTGTTTACCTTTGTACGCTTGAAACGATATCTGGAGCAGATTTTAGAGAGTTCCGTCGATCTGGGTACTCCTGACTCCCTCAAACCTTATCTCCGAGAACCCGTTTTTCGGGAGGCAATTCGTGCCTTCTAGAGGTTGACTAAAAATCAGTTAATCTTAAGTTGTCGCCAAAGTCTATTCCCAAAAAAACCTCAAATCATGATTGCTACCAAACATAATTCCCCGAACTTCACCCCCAAAGAATACTTTGCATGGGAAGAAACCCAGCTAGAAAAACACGAGTATATCGACGGTAAAGTTTACTCAATGAGCGGGGGGAGTAAAAATCATAGTTTACTTGCGGCTAGGATGATCGCATTGTTTTTCAATCATTTAGATGGAAGTAACTGCGACACCGCGACCTCAGACCTGCGAGTTAATATTGTTGAGACAAATAATTATACCTATCCCGATGTTAGTGTCACCTGCGACGATCGCGATAAAACCACAACTCAATACATTACCTACCCTTGTTTGATTGTTGAAGTTTTATCAAATAGCACAGAGGCATACGATAGGGGTAGTAAGTTCAGAATGTATCGAAACAATCCTGTTTTACAAGATTATTTATTAGTTAGCTCCACCAGCATCGAAATGGATTTATATCATAAAAATGATGCGGGTGAATGGGTGATTATCAACTATCAAGTAGGAGACTTGATCGAACTCAAAAGTATTAATCTGAGCTTTGCGATCGAGCAAATCTACCGCAATCTCGATCTAACACCAGAATCCTAGCTATTAGAGCGATCGCTGATTTGTTGAATGTTGCACGGAATGATATTCAGAAAAATTCTTGATATTATTTAAAACGGTAAGCAAAATTAATTTATATATAGCAGTCCTATTTGATTCATGAAACTGCATTGATTGGTTTTTAGGTAGTAGGTAGTAGAAATTTCTCATTTCATTTAGGATTGCTATATTTACAAACAGTCACTTATAGCTCCTGAAAAAATCAATGGTGTCTTTTAAAGCAATGATAAAAGCATCAATCTCTTCCCTGGTGTTATAGAAATACAGACTAGCTCTGGCACTACCAGAAGCGTTTAAAATGCGGTGGAGGGGTTGAGTGCAGTGATGTCCTGAGCGAATGGCAATTCCTTCCTGATCGAGGAGGGTTGCTAGGTCACTGGCATGAATACCTGGGATGTTAAAGGCTGCTAAGGCTGCCCTACCTTTGCCCTCTGGTGTGGGTTTCTTGCCGTAAATTCTGATGTCGGGAATAGTTTCTAGTTGCTTAAATAAATAGGCGGTTAATTCTTCTTCGTAGGCGTGAATCTTTTCTATGCCGATACTATTAAGATAATCTACTGCTGCCCCTAAAGCGATCGCCTCACCAATAGCAGGGGTTCCCGCTTCAAACTTATGGGGTAAGTCGCCATAGGTAGAATGGTCGAGAAATACTTCATCAATCATTTCCCCACCACCCATAAAGGGAGGCATGGCTAATAACAGCTCTTTTTTACCGTAGAGGAAGCCAATCCCTGTGGTTGCACACATTTTGTGTCCTGAAGCGACTAACCAGTCACAGTCGATCGCTTGAACGTCGATGGGCATATGTGGCACACTTTGACAGGCATCAATTAGTACTTTTGCGCCATATTTGTGAGCTTTTGCGGTAATTTCGGTTACAGGATTAATTATCCCCAGAGTATTGGAGACATGCACAATGGAAACGAGTTTAGTTTTGCCCGATAGCAGGGATTTATACTGTTCAAAATCAAACTCTTCAGTGGGGGTTAATTCAACATATTTAATTACTGCCCCAGTTTTTTCGGCGATTAGCTGCCAGGGAACAATATTGCTGTGATGTTCCATCACGGAGAGAATAATTTCATCTCCAGGTTCTAGATTAGCTAATCCCCAGCTATACGCCACCAAGTTAATAGCTTCGCTGGCATTGCGGGTATAAATTATCTCATCACGATCAGCCGCGTTAATCAACTGGGCAACCTTATCCCTTGCCCCTTCATAGGCATCTGTCGCCCTGCCGCTGAGGGTATGAGCGCCACGGTGAACGTTAGCATTATCTCTTTGGTAATAATGTTGCAGTGCATCTAGTACCGCCTGGGGTTTTTGGGAAGAGGCAGCACTATCAAAATAGATTAAAGGTTTATCATTAACTTTTTGATGGAGAATGGGAAAATCATCTCTAACGCGATCGCCTAAAGTCTTTGATTGGGTAAAAGTCATATTGTTGATTGCTGGTTAATGCTTTACTTTTTGTTCGATAGTTTGGGTAATTTTAAGTCTTAAAGATTCTAAAGGCAGGCGATCGATAATCTCGGCGGCAAAAGCATCGATCAATAGTTGGTTGGCATCGGCTTGGCTCAAACCTCGACTCCGCAGATAAAATATTTCTTCGGCTTCTAACTGACTCACCGTTGCTCCATGGGCGCATTTAACATTATCGGCGGTGATTTGTAATTCTGGCTTGGTATCGATTCTCGCTTTGGGTGAAAGCATCAGATTGCGGTTTAGCTGAGTGGCATCCGTTAGCTGTGCTTCCTTGGGTACAAAGACTTTACCATTAAAAACAGTATGAGCGCGATCGCTTACAATACATTTGTGCAGTTGATTTGTCGTCCCGTGGGGTTTGGACAGGGCAATAATACTATGGGTGTCGGATATCTGTTCTCCTGTAGCCACTGTTAAGCCATTAAGGTTAGTTTCGGTTTGCTCTCCCTGCTGCCACACTTCAGGATTATGACGGCATAGTTTAGCGCCCAAATTTATCTCGTTAATGGTGTAGTGACTATCACGCTCTTGAGCTACGGCAGTTTTACCAATATGATAGCTAGCATACGATTCTTGCTGTAGGCGGGTATGATTTACTCTGGAGTTACCTTGGACAAAAAGTTCTGTTACAGCGTTGGTAAAGTATTCTCCTGTACCGATATATTCTTCAATCAGAGTAATACTAGAACCTGTTTCTGCCACCACTAAGGTGCGAGGTTGCGTAAAGTTAGTCTCTTGTTCGCTATGGGCGATAAACATCAAATGTAGAGGCGTTTCCAGTGCAACATTTTTATTTACCCAAACTACCGCTACATCATCACCCCCTGCGGTGTTTAAAGCAGTAAAAGCATCCGCACCAGATTGTTGGGCAAAGTATTTGGTGGCATCGTAGTCATTGGGCAAGTTGTTTAAATTGCCTACATATATTCCTTGGGGCAATCCAGCCAGGTTAGATAATTCGTCGTTATAAATCCCATTGATAAACACCAAACGGCTGTTTTCCGTTTCAGGTAGTAGGGGCGAACGGCCGTTTGCCCCTACGGGGTTGCGTGGGGTGACGAATTTACCTGCGGTTAAAGACGATAAATCAATAAAACGCCAGTCTTCATCTTTTTTTGTCGGCACTGACAAACGAGATAACCAGCTTTTAGACTGCTGGCGAATATCTTTTAGCCATTGAGGTGCAGCTTGATTTACCTGACACTGCTGTAATAAACCCGTCAAGAAAATATCCTCTACTACAGTATCTTCCTGAACCTTGGCAATATTTGCAAAAGGAATTTGTACCGCCATTAGACTCCTACCCCCACTGTAGATTTATCATCAGATTTATCGTCGAGGAAATCGTAACCGCGAGATTCTAGTTCTAGGGCTAATTCTTTACCACCACTGGTAACAATCTTGCCTTCCCGCATTACATGGACAAAATCAGGCTCGATATAATCTAGTAAACGTTGGTAGTGAGTAATTACCAACAGTGCTTTTTCTGGAGTTTTTAGTTGATTTACTCCGTCAGAAACAATTCTCAAGGCATCAATATCCAAACCTGAATCGATCTCATCAAGAATAGTTAAAGTAGGATCTAATAATGCCATCTGGAGAATTTCATTGCGCTTCTTCTCTCCTCCAGAAAAACCCTCATTAAGACTACGCTCTAAAAAGCTAGACTTCATTTTGACAACTTCTAACTTTTCTTCAATCAAGTCTTCAAAATCAAAGGTGTCAATCTCTTCTAATCCCTGATATTTGCGTTTAGCGTTATATGCCACCCGCATAAAATCGAGATTACTCACCCCTGGAATTGCCAAAGGGTATTGAAAGGCTAAAAATATTCCACTGTTAGCTCGTTCATTGGGTTCTAAATCAACGACATCCTTGCCCTGGTAAATAATTTCCCCACCAGTAACTTCATAGTCTGGATGTCCTGCAATAATTTTAGAGAGGGTGCTTTTTCCTGAACCATTACGCCCCATAATTGCATGGACTTCTCCAGCTTTAATCTCTAGGTTGACTCCTTGGAGAATTGGAGTCCCATCAATGCTGGCGGTTAAATTACGTACTGATAAAATCGTTTCACTCATTGTTTGCTAAATAAACAATTTATAACTGTGGGCTTTAATATTCTCAGACAGAAAATATACACTGTAGAGAACTATAAATGAAAATTAGGTTACAGATTAAAACAACAAAAATGTTGTTTAAGTTTATTGTAGACCACATCGAGCATCAACCTACTGTCAAAATTGTGGCGAACTTGATTTTTTTGTCTGATGAGCGATCGCTTTAAATCTAGATCTACTAACTTTATATTTTTAAGATTTGGCTCTTGGCGAATAACCCATTAGGCTTCAAAGTTAAAGCTAGAATTACTATCACAAAGCCGATAATTTCGCGATAGCTACCACCAAGATAGCCTGCTGCTAGAGATTCGACTATGCCATAAAGTATTCCCGCGATCGCAATTCCCCAGGGACTGTTTAGTCCACCAATAATGGCTGTAGCAAAAGCTTTTAATCCTAGTAGAGTAGCCATCCCTGCGGAAACGTGATAAATAGGTGCAATCAGAATTCCTGCAACTCCTGCTAAAACCGTAGAGAGAGCAAAAGCAAAGGCGATCGCTCCTTCAACATTGATCCCCATTATTTTAGCCGTATCGGGGTTTTCGCTAGCAGCAATAAATGCTTTCCCCCAAAGGGTACGAGTAAAGGTTAAACGAAGAGTTAAGGCGATCGCGAGGCTGATCATGGGGGTCAATAGCTCTAAAGGAAAAACACCAAAACCAAAAATACTAATCGGTGTCTGGACTAAGGCAGAAGGATAAGCCCGCACTTCTTTACCAAAGGTGAGCATAACTAAATTTTCGACAATAATCCCTAGGGCGATAGTAGTCAGTAACCAAGAGTTTGAACCATCAACGGCAAATGGACGCACGGCTATTCTTTCGACGATTAGACCAAAGACAGCGCAAATTGTTAAAGACAAGGGAATGGCAATGGCAATATGCCAGCCCAGGGTAATATTAAACAAGTAGCAAATAACTGCCCCCAACATTACAGAAGCACCCTGAGAAAAATTCATGGTGTTGGAAATAGAATAGGTAATTTGAAATCCTAAGGCGATTAAGCTGTACACGCTACCGATGGCGATTCCGGAAATTATAAATTGCTGGAGCATTTCAAGAGAAAAAAGATCTTTAAATTGTTTTTAGGCTGTACTCGAAGTAACCATGAAAAAATTATTGACGTACACCTGGCTTTGGTTGGGATTAATCATCTTAGTATTGCTGGCTATATTCTTAACTCAGAATACTTACTATTTACATGTACTAGGAACGATCGCCGTAACTGTTTTAGTCGGTGTTGGTTTAAATATCCTGACTGGATTGTCGGGACAAGTTTCTATTGGTCATGCTGGTTTTTTTGCTATTGGTGCTTATAGCAGCTCTTTATTGATGACCAAACTGCACTGGAATTTTTGGTTAGCTACGATCCTAGCTGTCATTATATCTGCGGTTACGGGGTTAATTTTGGCTGCTCCTGCATTGCGGGTCACAGGACCCTATTTGGCTATGGTAACGGTAGCTTTTGGCATTATTGTTGAGCGGATCTTAGTTGAATGGGTAGACTTAACTGGAGGTTTTGGCGGAATTTTTAATATTCCCCAGCCGACACTGTTCAATTTACCATTAGCTAGACAAAATGTAGTTTTGCTCGCCTGGAGCGCTGCTATCTTAGCTTTGGTATTTTTTGCTGGGATCAAAAATCATGATTGGGGTAGAGCTTGGCAAGCCGTACGGGATGATGAAATTGCTGCCACTGCTATTGGTTTAAATATACTAAAAATACGCTTAATGGCTTTTGCTGTTTCCGCTGCTTTTACAGGTTTGGGAGGAGTCTTTTTTGCTTCAATTGTGGGATTTATCAGCCCTAGTAGTTTTACTTTTCATCGCTCCATCCTTTTTCTTTTGGTCGCTATTTTAGGCGGTTTGGGTACGGTAGCAGGGTCGCTAGTGGGAGCGATCGCCTTGGTGATCTTACCTGAATTATTGGGTAATTTTGCCGACTATCAACTGTTAGTTTTTGGTATTTCACTGTTACTTACTTTATGGCTGACACCAGAAGGAATAGTCAGCTTTTTTGTTAAACGTTGGAGTCACTCTGATGTGGTTTATCCCCCAGCAATGTCCCTGGATTATCTGCCAGCCTTAGTAGTCAAAAACCAAAATAATTTGCCCCTCAAAGTGGCACAAATGACCATTAGTTTTGGCGGTGTCCAAGCTGTCGATCATGTCGATTTAGTAGCTCAATCAGGAACTATCACCTCGATTATTGGCCCTAATGGTGCTGGTAAAACTACCTTACTCAATCTTTTGGTCGGTTTCTATCGTGCTGAATCTGGTTGCGTTTCTTTAGGTAACCTCGACTTAACTGGTAAAAATACCTTGGAAATTGCTCATGCTGGCTTGAGTCGTACCTTTCAAACTACTCGTTTGTTTAATTCTCTTTCGGTATTAGATAATTTAAAAGTTGGCTATAAGGGCGATCGCTTAGGCAATATTCTCACCGCTTTACTTGCTAGGGAGCAAAAAAACTCTCTAGAAGCCAAATTGATTGAACTACTGGCTTTTGTGGGCTATCAAGATGATATTCATGCTCGTGCTGATAGTTTATCTTTTGGCGATCGCCGTTTAGTAGAAATTGCCCGTGCTTTAGCCACAAGTCCCCAGGTGATACTCTTGGATGAACCAGCAGCAGGATTAGGACAGCAACAGAGAGTTTGGTTAGCAAAGCTGTTACGTTGTTTGGCGAATTCTGGAATTAAAGTAATCGTCATCGAACATGACATCAATTTGGTTATGCAAATTAGCGATCGCATTGTGGTGCTGGATCGTGGTAGCGTAATCTCTAACGACACTCCAGCTAAGGTAAGAAACAATCCACGGGTTTTAGAAGCTTATTTAGGAGTTGCCAATAATCATCTCAGTCCGACTTTAAGCAACTCGACAACCCCAATCCTGACAATTGATCGCCTCACCGTAGGATATGGAAAACTTCAGGTTTTACAAGCAGTATCTTTAGAAGTTCGTCAGGGAGAATTAGTAGCCGTCGTTGGTGCTAATGGTGCAGGAAAAACCACCTTACTTAAAAGTATTGCTCAATTATTAACTCCGCGATCGGGACGGGTATTGTTTCGTGGCGAGAATTTGACTAAGCTATTACCGCAACAACTGGCTAAAAAAGGCGTAGTCTTGATTCCTGAAGGCAGACAAGTATTTACCCAACTATCCGTGATGGATAACCTGCGCTTAGGCGCATTTGGGCGGAAAGATGCTGCCATCGCCACAGATATAGAGCAAATGCTGGATCGTTTTCCAGCTTTAAAACCCCTGTGTAATCAACAGGCTGGGTTACTTTCGGGAGGGGAACAGCAAATGCTGGCGATCGCCCGAGGACTGATGGCTAAACCACAAGTTTTGCTGCTAGATGAGCCTTCCCTGGGACTAGCACCACAGTTAGTCCGCTCTCTTTATACAACTCTAGCATCACTATGTGAAGAGGGGATTTCGATCCTGTTGGTCGATCAAATGGCTCAATTAGCCTTTTCCGTTGCTCATCGTCTCTACATCCTAGAAACAGGAAAAATTGTCCAAACAGGAACACCAGACGAGTTGAGGCAAGATTCAGGAATGATTGATGCTTATCTAGGAAATTTACATCGACGCTGATTTTTTTCTCAACCCCTTCCTAATGAAAATATTATAAATATTTCAAATATGTCTTCTACTGCTTTAATCACTGGTGCATCTCAAGGAATTGGTAAAGCTACTGCTTTGCTGTTTGCCAAAAATGGCTACGATCTAATTATTACCGCCCGAACTAAAGATCAATTGGATTCTACTGCTGAACAAATAAAAAGTTATGGCAGACAAGTATTAGCCATCCCAACAGATGTGAGCGATCGCTTGGCGGTAGAAGAATTAGTCAAGTTGGGCATCGAACAATTTTCGGCTATTGATGTCTTGGTTAATAACGCAGGGATATGTATGAGTGCGCCAATGGCTGAAACTAGTATTGACGATTGGGAGAAAATTATTAATGTCAATCTCTGGGGATATATCTACACCACTAAAGCATTGTTACCCCATTTGATCGCTAGAAAACAAGGTAATATAATTAACGTCGGCTCTTTTGGTGGCAAAGTTCCCTTACCCAAAATGACGGCATACTGCACCAGCAAATTCGCTATTACGGGTTTAACCGAAACTCTACGTTTAGAATTAGAACCACAAGGTATTCATGTTTCAGGGATACATCCTAGCGTTACTAAAAGCGACTTCTTAGAACGGGCAATCTTTAAAGATCGCGATTCTCAAGCAGAACAAAACCGCCGTCAAGCAATGGAAAAAATGCTCACTAGTCCCCTGGCTAGTAGATCAGAAGATGTTGCTCAAGCTATTTGGGATGCAGTTAAACATCCTCAAGCAGAGGTCATAGTTGGTTCGGCAAAAATCCCCTCTTTCTTACATCGATTGTTTCCTGGTATTACTCAAGGAATGTTACAGCTAACTACAAAATCCGAGGCAATTTAAACGATGCGATCGCAATTACAAATCGGGGAGATATTCGGCATATTTTTGGTAGGTGTTCCACCCTGGAATATCTTGCTTAAATTCAGCAGGAACGCTGTATTTATCTTCAGTATATTCTTGACGCACTAAAGCAATCGCCTTATAGAGAGTTTCCCATTTTTTCAAGAGTTGAACTAGCTGATCGAATTCGAGATATGCTTTGCCGTGACGGTTGGTTAAACCAATTACCTGTAAGATTCTGGCATAGGCTTTAGGAGTACTTTCGGCTGCGGAAATACCAATAATTGGGCCGAGTTTTTCAAAGCTTTCGTAGTTTTCTAGGACGGGAGATACTAAATCATCACTCTTGGCTAAATCTTTGTTGCTAAAAGTCTCCACTATGTTAGAAACGTTTTTGAGTACGGAAAAATCTTTTAATTCATACTGTTTAAACAATGATAGTAGCTTTAAACCTAGTTTGTATTGACCGAGAATATATAGTTCTTTGGTATAAGCATCGATAGCATCTCTACCTTCTTCGGTGGTGATTAAAGGTAAGATTGCTGTCTTTTTCTGCTCAATTTTTTGAACAAAAGCTTCTTTGTCAATTTCACCTTCAAGGTTTTCGGCAACGTAGCGATAAAATTCTTGTTGTTTACGACTACGGTAGCGTAACTCGGTCTGTTCTAAACGCAAAAAGCTCTTTTGGGCAATAATACCAGCCTGAAGCAGATCGACACAGTTCCCTAAACCCTGATGACCCTCTGCTTCTTTCGCCATATTAATTTTAATTCTGAGCAAGAGTAAAAACTCCTCATTGCCAAACTTTTCATTATTAATTTTTTCTGCTTGATTACCAATACGAGTAATTTCTTTTAACGAACGAGCATGAAGATTTTCTGACCCTTCGGGTACTTTAGGTTTACCAAAATTTTCTTGATAATTATTTTTAAATACTGCTGAAAGTCCCTTCACGATTGGTTTTCCCAGTAAAAAGACCAGAATTGTAGCGGGCAAGCCAACGGTAAGCATTCTAAATGCCATAGTTGAAGGTAACAATTTTTCTGAATTTTTACTACTATCAGTCATGGAGTCTCGTTCTGACTGAGTTTCAGGTTGCTGAGATTCTGTCCCTGTCAATTTCTTGATTTTGCCAAACCCGTCCTTAATTTTTCCTTGTCTTTCCTGCAAACCATCCAGCATTTCGTCATCGCTTTCTTTTTGGGCTAATTGATCCGTCTCAATTGTCTCAATTGCGATCGCCGTTAATTGCACTGTTCTGGGAATAATAGAAGCAGAGGAATTATCAATACTAGTTAGACTTAAAATCAGTAAAATTGTCGCCCCAGAAATATGTTGCAGCTTTGCCATTGTTACTACTAAAAATTCTTTTAACACTAGAGTTCCCAGGTAGTGCTACAGAAATAATGAAGCATTTTAATATTATTTAAGTAGTATTGTGAGCTAATTTTCGCTTTGGAAGCGTAACACATGGCGCGATCGCGACTAATTAGATAGTTTTTGCCACTGTTAAACCAATTTCCTGCCCGTAAGATAGTTCCAGAGTGTGACCATCTGGATCGCGTAAAAATGCCCAATAACCGATTGGATATCCAGAGTCTTTTGGTTCTTCAATCAGTACACCTGACTGACTAGCCCGCTTACAAAGTGCATCCATCTCTTCGCGACTTTTACAACCAATTCCCAGATGTGCCAACGGAGATAACACAGGATCTACGGAGTCTGTCTGAATTAAAACAATTACAAAAGGTCGAGTATTGTCAGTGAGCCAAACTACGGCAACACCTGTTGCTGCATCAATGCGCCGATGAACAACCTGCATTCCTGCGTAGGTCGAATAGAATTCGATACTCCGCTCTACATTTAAGACAGGAAGAGCGATATGAGTAAGTCCAATATCAATCATTTTAATCACCGAAAATGCTAATCAATAGCCTTCCTTCTAAAACTATCAATAGTTTCAACCAGTGATCTTGATAACTGACAATTCGCAACAATCATTTAAAAAGCTCTAAGTACGCGAGAATTAAGTTGTGCATTCCTCCTAAGTACCTACGCTCTATTTCTAGCCATTGATATTTAATAATGATGCATCCAGACATAAATTGTGTAAAAATGTAAAGCGTGTTTATAGCATCTTCAATCGAACAAATTAAAACCCCTACAGCGATCGCTCTTGGCAATTTTGATGGCATTCATCAAGGGCATCGTACTGTATTGCGACCAATTATTGATTCGTTTAAGTCTACTCAGCATCCTCGTATATATCCCTCTGTCGTTAGTTTTGCTCCTCATCCCCGCGAGTTTTTTACAGGTGGTAAACTACAGCTATTAACCCCCATTCCCCAAAAGGCAGAATTATTAGCGGATCTTGGCATTGAGCAGTTAGTTTTGTTGCCCTTTAACAACGATTTAGCATCCCTGACTCCCCAGCAGTTTGTCCAACAGATTATAGTTGAAAAATTACAGGCTACCTTTATTAGTGTTGGTGAAGATTTCCGTTTTGGTTATCAGAGAAAAGGTACGGCAGCAGATTTAAAAAACATCGCTGCTGATTATAGTATTGAAGTACAGCTTAACTCATTGTATAAATATGGCGATCGCCATCATCAGCAAGTTCGTGTCAGCAGTTCCTTGATTCGTCAGGCGTTATCCGCGGGAGACATGAAAACTGCCAACTTGATGTTAGACAGACCCTATAGTTTATGGGGAACAGTAGTTACAGGACAACAGCTTGGTCGCACCATCGGTTTTCCCACGGCAAATTTACAGCTTCCTAGCGAAAAATTCTTACCGCGCTTTGGAGTCTATGCAGCAGAAGTTCTTTTTGAGCAAACAATCATCAAAGGGGTTATGAATATTGGCTGTCGTCCCACCGTAGCGGGAGTAGCTCCAACTATTGAAGTACATCTGCTCAATTGGTCGGGAGATCTTTATGGTCAGACTCTCAAAGTAAACTTGATTGAGTTTCTGCGACCAGAACAAAAGTTTGATTCATTAGCAGCGCTGAAGCAGCAAATTAGCCAAGATTGTCAATTAGTGTTAGAAAGCGACTAAAATTATTGGCGTTAGTAATTAAATGTACACCACAAAACTACGCAGTGAATTAAAGAGTAATACTGTTTGTAGTTATTAGTTGCTAGTTATTAGCTCTAATAATTTTGACTGTTAAACAAAAATCATCATGGAAGAATCTGTAAATCAACCCACAGCAAGATTTTTATTACAGCCTGGTACTTTGTTGTCTAAAACGACTGAGCAGACAGAATTTGCTCGTCAATGTGGTGCGCTAAAATCGATTGAAACTGAGTATCATTTGATTCAACAGCAAGATATTTCTTTTGTGGTTCGCACTTTATCTAATTTAACCCGCAAAGAACAGGCTAGTAAAAAACAGCATCAACAAGAGCATAAAACTGGGCAGAAAATAGATCCTTTTTTACCTTACGAAAACGATTTATTTGTCGGCGATCTTTCTTGTTCTCATATTTGCTTGCTAAATAAGTTTAATGTCGTCAATAATCATCTGCTGATTGTGACTCGCAATTTTGAATCACAAACAGATTTGCTCAATCTGGAGGATTTTAGAGCGCTATGGCGTTGCCTAAAGGAAATAGATGGACTAGCCTTCTTCAACGGTGGCAAGACTGCTGGCGCCTCCCAAAGTCATAAACATTTGCAGCTTATTCCCCTGCCTTTTTTACCTAATGTTATGCACCAACCGTTAGAGGAGGCGATCGCCAAGATAACTTTTAAAAACTCTTTGGGTAAATTAGACAGCTTTGCTTTTCGTCACGGTATTGCAGCTTTGAATATATCGAAGCAGCATTCTGATCAAGTGGCAGTCGAAATTATGCTCCAGAAATATCACGCTTTATTAGATTATGTCGGGTTTGAAATCTCTCCTCAGACTCAGCAACAACCTGGCGCATATAACTTTTTAGCCACTAGAGAATGGATGATGATTGTACCGCGATCGCGCGAATCTTTCCGCAATATTCCCATTAATTCCCTTGGCTTTGCTGGCTCTTTGTTTGTGCGCGATCGCTCTGATTTAGAACTACTGCAAGAATTAACTCCCCTCCAACTTTTGACTAAAGTAGCTATTGTTTGAGTTAAATTATTTTCTGTTTGATAGCCACAAAAAAGCTCTACCAAGAAGCTATCATCCTTCATTAGTAGAGCTGAATAAAAATAAAAGCGAATTTAATCGACTAATTATCTCCAGAATCAGAGTCGCCGTTGTTAGCATCTGCTGTCTCTTTGTTATCGCTGTTGCCGTTATAGTTTCTTTTGCCACGATTTCCAAAGCGACTAGTTTGCTTACGGAATTTGCGTGCATTGATCTTATTACGAGCAGCCTTTTCTTTTTTCGCGTTACGACGTTTAGCCATTTAGATATGATTCCTCATTACACAATAAAACGCTTCTGGGAGTTTCTAGCATCATAATCTAGTTGCCCCCCAAAAGCGCAATTTCGATTCAGTTTTGCAGCTTAGAAGCGATCGCGACGACCACCTCCACCGAAAGAACTTTTGTCTTCGCGAGGTCTTGCCTTGTTGACTTTAATCTCGCGACCCATCCATTCTGCTCCATCTAGAGTCTCAATTGCTTTATCCTCTTCTGCTTCTGTTTCCATTTCTACAAAGCCGAAACCGCGTTTGCGACCTGTTTCACGGTCAGTAGGAAGATGAACTCGTTTAACTTTACCGTATTCTGAAAATACTTCGCTTAAATCTTCTGGGCTAACCTCATAGCTGAGATTACCAACGTAAATTGACATGGACTGAATGTCTCCTGAATGCACATTAGATGTAGAGAGTTTAAATTTCGGAAAAAAACCAAATCAATACTATATGGAAAAACCTATCAATACTGAATACAAACTGGGTTGCCGATCTTTATCTCAATATGAATCCTAACACTTTATGCTAGAAAAAAAAATCTTCTGGCAAATGCAATATTTTTTTACATAATTTGATGATTATTTTATTATTTATTAATTATTTGAGCTGCCAATTTTGTGTGACGATAGCTTGTTTTAAACCTGATGCGACCAAAACTTGAGGAGCAGTTGTAGCAATGGTTGAAGGATAGACATGATCTTGCCAAATTGGATGGGTGATTAAAGAGCATTGCTGATAGTTCACGACAGGATAGTTAAGTAAAGCTTTGACCGCTGCGTTGTCATCCCAAGTCATGTCCTGACTAGCTAATAGAGGATAACCAGTGCGCGGATCGAATAAATCGCTGCTATATCCTCGATCTTGTAGGGCAAAAATCAAACTACAGCCAAAACGAATAAATTCTGCTCGTAGTCGCTCCTTTTCTGCCGCAACTTCAATCGTAGATTCTTTCAGGGAAATAGATGACTGCTGTAAAACTAAGATTAAATAACTTAGAGGAGTTGACCAAGCAGGTAAGAACTGCTGTTGATGCTCGATCGCAAACTGATGCGGAGATGCTACGCAGACATCAACTTCTTTTTTTGATGATGGGTTGAGAATATTTAGTTTAAATACTAGATTAGGTGGCGATCGCATGATTACTGTTCACTGTTCACTGATTTAAGCTCAAATAGTTTGTGGGCAACTTTGCCTGTGGTCAACATTTGTTCGGCTAAAGCAAAGCCTGATTCTAGAGTCTCTGTAATCTGGAAACGCCACAGATAAAAACCGCCATTGAAAATTGCCGCAGGTAACAGTTGATTATGATGACCTTGAATAGTTTCTTTGATTAAAGCGATCGCGGCAGGATTTGATTCAAAAATAGGATCGCAACCGCCAAAGCCAGATTGATAGGGGTCTAATAAAAGACGCTCAAACTCTTTATCTGGCTGGCTCAAAGCAATAATTCCCGTACGGCTACGAGCAAGATCGCAACTGCCTTCTAAACCTTTAACTAGAGTATAGTTTTTTGTTCCTCTAAGCTTAAAAGTTTCTCGAAAACGCTCTTCTGTGGGAGGATGAACAAATCCTGCTACTAGATGAACATCACCCGCAATCGGACTCCAAACTAGCTCTGCGGTGGCAAAAGGAGGACGCTTCCCAATTTGTTCGCGAAAAGTTACAAAGCTGTGAGCAGCAGGAAAATGCTGCGGGAGATAAACTAAGCCAAGATTAGTTTGATTATAAACACTCTGTGCCTGAGCTAGATTTAGGGTAGAAAAATCTACTCCTAACTGCTGCCAAATGTCAACTAAGGGAATGCCATATTTAGTTGGCATAAAGTCGCCACCGTGTAGAACAACAGGGACGTTAGCCGTAGCTAAGATAAGCGCCGTAATTATGGTTACAGGGACGGTACGCGATCGCCCATCATAAGGAGTGCCTAACACTACTGGCTGATATTGATGAGTAGGACAGATTTCCAGCTTATTGCCTAAGCGATCAAATGTATCTAAAATACCCGCTAGTTCTTCTGGAGTTGGGCGTTTAATGCGATGGGCAATCATAAATGCGCCTATTTGAGCGGGGGTGGCTACCTGCAACAACATCATTTCTGTCGCCATGGCTGCTTCGGCACGGGTTAAGTTTTTGCTGGTATGAGTCCCACTGCCGACTCTTTTCAGTAATTCTCGAAACTCATTGCTCATGGGTGCTACTAAAAATTACTTATTAACTAACTGTGATTTTCCTGTCTGGGATGATTTGCTCAAATCTTTAACTAAATTAAAAAATGGGCAATGGGAGGAATTATCAGGCGATCGCTTGTTGTCACCATTACTACTTGACGAGTAAGAACATTATCAGACTCTAGCTCTCGATTATTTGAGGTCAATTCAGGGGATTGGAGCGGACGAATTGCTAAAGTGGGGTCGTTGTAAGAATCGGTTAGAGCTTTATGAGGCAACAGGGCAATCATTTCCCCTTGGCGAATTACTCCCCGAAAGGCATCTAAGGTATTTAACTCCATCGCCGTTTTGAACTGCACATTTTGATCGTCAAACCATTGCTGTACTAATCGTTGCATTCCATACCCGTCTTTAAAGACCACTTGAGGATATTTAACTAGCTCTAAAGGGGAAATCCGCAACTGCTTGCTTAAAGGGTGGTTAGCTGCCATTAGAACATCAATCTGTTCTTCATATAATACGGCTAGCTCTATTTCCGCTGAATTGGTTAAAAAACGATTGTTCATGACGATCGCCACATCAACTAAACCATCTCTCAGTACTTTTAGAGCGCGATCGCTGCCTAACGCCGTAACCCTCAACTGAACTTCTGGATAGTCTTGACAAAACTGCTGCAAAATTGGCGGTAAATAATGAGCGCAAACGGAATGGATCGCCGCAATACAAAGTTCAGGCTGCTTACCTGCCATAAGTTCAGCAAATTCTTTAGTAGCTTTGTGCCATTCTTGACAAATTCTTTGAGCGCGAGGCAAAAGTTTTTCCCCGCCCAAGGTTAATTTGGCTTGAGCGCTGCGGTGAAATAAAGCCAAGCCTAAATCTTGTTCTAAGGACTGTATTTGACGGCTAATCGTTGATTGGGTTACGCCACATTTTTTGGCTGCTTGTCCAAAACTTCCTGTTTCCGTAATTGCTAAAAAGGCTTGCAATTGCTCGATTCGCATATTTTCTCTTTGGGCAAACAGCTATACATTATGAGCAACTTGCCCTTATTGAACATAGCTGATTATGTAATATACATTTGGTATCAATTGCAACATTCATTCGTTCTGATCTTTGCACTATCAGCAAATTACTGGACTTTTCAAATGAGTTAGCTACTGGGGACGAGGAAAAGTTGGTAACTCAACTGCTGCCAAAGACTGTGGTTTTTTGCTCTGGTTGGTTTTATTTGTTTGAGCCTGAGCGACTTTATGGCGAGATGTTGCGGTAGCTGACCAGGTAGCAATTTCCGCTGCCGTTTTAATAGTTGTAACCGTGTTCCCAGTTGTCTTTTCGACTTTAGTGAATTGAGATTTATTTTTAGGGAGAGCAATCTTGGGTTCAGGAATAATTGAGGTAGACCAAGGCTGAATAAAGCGATTATGAGGATAGTTTTGGTTACGATTAATAGCTTTTTCTTTACGGGATTCAGCCTCTTGATAGCTTTTTAATTTAGCTTCTTGTTGTAGTAACGCTGTGTTGTTGTTGGCTTAGTTCGCTTTGTAATTTTTGGCTTTCTTGTTCTTTTGTTGCTAATT
>JAAUOU010000143.1 GCA_012034765.1 Pleurocapsaceae cyanobacterium CSU_1_1
CCAATTCATACACATGAGCAAAAGTAAAAGCTAAGAATATCGGGAGCTGGGTGCGGTGAAAATCGCACGCCCAGATCTAACAGAGAGGGGCGAGGCTTAATAACCTCCCTCGACTCTACCAAACCCATCTATTAAACCGATAATTATCTTGTGGTCAGGGTAATCAACCACGTTAAACACCCAGTATTCTATAGAGTAACGCACCTTGAAAAAGTAAAATGTTCATGCACCAAGTACCAGAAAACCAAAGAATGAGGTTTGAAACTGTACGGTAGGGCATACCGAAACAGACTTCTGCAATGAAGTAAAAGCTTGGGGAGGCGCGGGTGCGGAATTTACTTCCGCACATTGAGCGCCGTGACAGAACCATCTCTGGGTTAAATACCGCAAGTGATTTAATGCAAGTGGACTGGATGAACCAAGAATCTCCGCCCTAAAAGTGCGGAGAGTGTCAAAAAAGTTAGTTGCTCATAAAAAAAGGTTTTAGCCAAAACGATAGCCGAAACCTCTAACTGTGATTAAATATTCTGGCTGGCTTGGTTCTAACTCTAGTTTTTCTCGCAACCAGCGGATGTGAACATCAACGGTTTTGGTATCCCCCAAAAAATCTAGCCCCCAAACTTGCTCAATTAGCTGTTCTCTTGACCAAACTCGACGGGGATAGCTCATAAATAATTCCAACAGCCGAAATTCTTTAGGGGACAAATTGACTTCAACGTCCCTGACTGTGACACGACATTCTTGGGGAAACAGGCTAATATCGCGGTATTTTTGGACGGAATTGGGAGATGAGATGGTGGTGTAGCCCTGACGACGTATTAATGCCCGACAGCGAGCAATTAATTCTCTCATGCTAAAAGGTTTAGTTAAATAGTCATCTGCTCCTACTTCTAGACCTAATACGCGATCTGTTTCGCTGCTTTTGGCGCTAATTACTAATATAGGTGTAAAGTCTCCTTGGTAGCGTAGCAGACGGCAGATATCTAGCCCGTTTACCTCTGGTAACATTAAGTCCAGAATGATTAAGTCTGGAGCTAATTTATCTCGGCTAAAATCTGGGCTTTGGAGAATGTTTAAAGCCGCCCTACCATTGCTGACCGAATGGACTTCGTAACCTTCTTCTTCTAAAGCTACTGTAACCATATCTCTGATTAAGTCTTCATCTTCGACTAGCAAAATACGATTAGTCTGGGCTAGTTGTGATTGCTCGGAGGTCTGGGGATTTTGCAAGGAAAGCATAAATAAATACTTTAATTTGTCCGTATTATTACATATACACTAATATCGCCCTAGATAAAATATTGGGCAAACTATTTTTTAGATTGTTCAACAAGAGCTAATAGATTAATGCTTAAAGTCATCTGGAATAAAAGAATAGATTAACAATTGTTTATGAGAGCGATCGCCCAATTTAAAGTTGAATCATTATGAGTTGGAGAATGCAATCTCGCATCTTAAGGAACAATATAGAGTTTGAACTAAAGATAAAAAATCTAAATAAAGATTATTGCGAGGGTATTTTGAGGTTAATTGCCAGAAAAGTACAGTAGACTGCGAGTTGAGTTTGAAAATTTGGTTGCACCATGAAACTACTGCAAAATTTAGAGACTAGCCGATTACTATTGAGGCAGCCAGTTACTGAAGATGCAGCATTGATCTTTGAGCATTATGCACAAGATCAGGAGGTATCAAAATATATGACTTGGCGACCTCACAAATCTATTTGTGAAACAGATGAGTATGTTGATAGATGTATTTCAAGCTGGGCTGATCACTCCGCATTTTCTTATGTAGTGGAACAAAAAGAAAATGCTCAATTAATCGGCATGATAGAGATTCGGCTAAATCAATTCAAGGCGGATTTGGGCTATGTTCTAACCAAGTCAGAATGGGGAAAAGGGTATACACCAGAGGCATTACAAGCTTTGATTAATTGGGTCTTAGGTGAGGATGAGATTTATCGAATCTGGGCTGTTTGTGATGTTGAGAATGCTGCATCGGCACGAGTAATGGAAAAGGTGGGAATGCAAAGAGAAGGCATTTTGAGGCAATGGCTAGTTCATCCAAATATTTCTAAAGAGCCACGAGACTGTTATTGCTATGCAATTTGCAAGTAAGTTCTCAAAGTAGTAGTTGATGAGCGATCGCCCGTACTTAAATTCAGAGTTCAACCTAAATCTGTTGATAAGGACTAGTTAGCTTGTCTAGTTGATTAACCAACAAACTCAGGAATAAGCCGACATCTGTTACTACGCCGACTGATTCTACTGAACCGCGATCGCTTAATTTGGTGACCACCGCAGGATTAATATCTACGCAGACCATTTTTACCCCCGCAGGAGTCATATTCCCCACCCCGATCGAGTGCAGCATCGTCGATAGCATCAAGATCATATCTGTCCCTTCTAGGAGTTGAGCATATTCTTCCTGTGCCTTAATCAGATCCATTTGGGTATCGGGTAAAGGACCATCATCACGAATTGAACCAGCTAGGGCAAAGGGAATATTATGCTTAACGCATTCATACATAATGCCGTGGGTGATAATTCCCGCCTCAACTGCTTGAGCAATGCTGCCGTAACGTCGTACTGTGTTGATCACTTTTAAATGGTGGCGGTGTCCCCCACGCACAGGAGTACCTTTTTGCATATCCACCCCCAAGGAAGTACCCATCAGGGATTGTTCCATGTCATGAACAGCGATCGCATTTCCGCCAAGTAAACCTTGAACATATCCATCACGGATCAAACCAGAAAGATGTTTTGCCCCTCCTGTATGGATTACCACAGGCCCTGCTGTCACGACAACTTTGCCCCCGCGATCGCGAATTTGGCGCAATTCCCAAGCAATCTGTTCGACTACTAATTCAACCCTTCTTTCACTGGATACTCCTGCACCCATGAAGCTGAATTCTTCTTTGGCTTTCAGTTCCCGATTAGATTTTTTCCGCACCGTACGGATACCTTCTACACCGACCACAACGCGATCGCCCTGGTTTAAATCTCGTAGAATGCGACATTCTGCTGTTACGCCATTGCTACTATCATTATTACCATCACTAATGACAATTGCCCCGTCCATGCGTTGCTTTTGGACTCGAATCCATTGGTTATTAATTTTAACTTCCGTAGGATAGATATTGCTGACATAGAAGTCATCGGGGGCGACTCCATCAAGATCGCAGGTTTCCACGATCGCATTCCCCACATCGTCGCTAGAAGTAACTGCTCCCAATTCAATCAGTTGACTCATGATTTTTCCATCACTTCATGGTCAGGGGCTGATACGCGCACTTCTGCACTAGAGGTACTTTGTCTTTCTACACCCAGGTTAAAGTTCAAAACTTTAAAGCTACCGCCATTGTCTACCACCAAGTCTAAAGAACGATTCATGATTCCTGCATCCAAAAGATGTCCTTCCATGTGCAGTACACGGCTTTCTACAGGGGTACTGGCATGAACATCAGGCAATACAGGCTCATTAATTCTTAGAGTGAGACACTTGGCTGCACCACCCGCTTTGAGAAATTCAGTTAAAGGAGTTTCAATTACTTTAAAACCAACATCAGCCAACCGCTGCTTAAGACTATCACTCGCCTTATTCATAACTACCGACTGCCCAACGTTGACAGAATTACAGGCAAAATTAATTGCATCTGCTTCAGCGATCGCAATACGTTTCTCGGCTGGGACACGTCCTTCTATGATATGGTTGGAATAGGAATCAAACGCCCCAGGATAATAAAGTAGATAACCTCCTGATAGTGGACAGAAACAAGTGTCTAAATGGTAAAAGCGATCGTCTATTAAACGTAGCGACAGCACTTCAATATCTAACCATTTAGCTAGATAAGGATGGGAATCTAATTCAGAACGAAAACCATAGCCAGCCCATAACCATCGCCCTTCACGGTCGAGTAAAGCATCTCCTGCCCCTTCAAAAGGTAGGTCTTGGGGTAGTTCAAAAACGTTAAAACCATTATCTTCAAACCACTGTTTAAAATAGGGTTCTTCTCCCTGACGTTCGGGATGGTAAAAGCGACTGAGAACCGCATTCTCTCCTAATACCAGCCCCGCATTGGCAGTAAATACCATATCGGGAACGCCTTTTTGTGCTTGAACTAAATCTACCTTGGCAATGTCATTCAAAACAAAATTTAGTTTTGACCATTGTTCTACCGCCTTGTTACGGGAAGATTTATGGATATTGCCTTCCATCCAAGGATTGATCACGTAGTCTACATCGTAGTGATCGGGAGCGCACATTAAGATGCGAATTGGTTCAGTCATATTGATTTATGTGTGAGTAGGTAAAAAAGATCAAACAGTTTAAGAATTAAGCATTAGCTACCAGTGTATTGAGCAATCCAACCCCCAAATAAGAAAGCATTGTAAAACTTGTTAATCTGATTAAACCCAGCAGCCTCTAATAGTTCAATGATTCTGGCTTCGGTGACAAAGTGGATTGAGTTACTAATAGAAGTCTGAAATTTGGCTTCTGCTTTGGTTCTAGTTTCATCATCTAACTGACTAAAATAAAGAGCCTGCCAAGCTTTAGTAAATTGACTAAAGTAAGACGCTGAGCGATCCCCATAAATATCGGCAAGGATAAATTTTGCGCCAGGCTTTAGACGTTGAGTAATGTCTTGTAATAGCTGTAATTTAGCTCCATCATCAGTCAGAAAATGCATCACTAACATTAGGGTAGCTGCATCCATCGGTTCGGTTTCAGGTAAGCTATTCACATAACCCGTATGTAAATTAACTTGCTTTTGCAACCCTTGAGCAGCAAGTTCTGCTTGAGCGATCGCCATCATCTCAGCAGCAGGATCGACACCCGTTAACAACCATTCTGGATTAGGCTTTGAGTAATTAACCAACTCCATCCCCGTACCCGAACCAACAATCAACAGTCTTGCTGATTTACTGAGGCTAGTTTGTAATAAACTTTGTGTCATGCCATGGAGAGACTCATAGCCTGGAATCGATTTACGGATATCAAGATCGTATTGACTAGCGCGATCGCGATCAAATTCAATTTTTGCCTCTGCCATACCTGTACCTTAGCTAAAATTGATTGGATGTTAGATATCAGACCTGAATTATCCTACTATGAAAAGCATCTTCAGAGGATATCTTGCTTCTCAATCATGTTAAGCAATGCTGACATCCAGCCGATCTCAACTAAGACTTTTGGTTGCTCTTGGGTGCTGTACGATGTTCGCCAAAATACTTTTCACTGCGATAACGTAGCCAGATTCTAAGCTGCTGGGGGATTTGCTCTTTTTGTTCTGGAGTCAAACTATTGTAGAGAGCGATCGCTTTTTCTCTTTCTCCTCGACAGGCAGCATTATTATGGGCATCCCAATAACTCCGTGCCACTCGAATACGCCGACATACTTCCTTGACTAATTCTTTGCCTTTTAATTCTTTGTTTTTATTCTTCTTAGCAACCATTTTACTTAGCTAGTTAGTAGTTAGTAGTTGGTAGTTAGTAGTTAGTAGTTAGTAGTTAGTAGTTAGTAGTTAGTAGTTAGTAGTTAGTAGTTAGACGATCAAACCAAAAGCAAGATAGATTTTAGTGGTAATTAGTTATCTTTCCCTAAATCCCTAAATCCCTAAATCCCTACTAGACCATCTTCTAATTAAATTGACCTACCTATTTATCTCTACCGACAAACTTTCCCTAATGCCCCGCTAACAACTAAAGAATTTGCCCCCGACAAACAGGCATTTTCGGTCAGATAGCGTTTCCAGGCTTTTGTCCCTGGCTGTTGAGCAAATAGCTGTAACATATGACGAGTAATCGAATTAAGTCTTATTCCTTTACCAAGCCAATAGTCGATATAGGGCAACATCGCTTCAACAATTTCTGGTCTAGATTTCGGGATCGTATCTTCACCAAAAATATCGCGATCTACCGTAGCAAAAAGATAAGGGCGATCGCAAGCAGCACGCCCAATCATTACCGCGTCTACAGATTCTAGATGAGTCTGAGTTTGCTCAATGGTAGTAATCCCGCCGTTAATTTCAATAAATAGATGAGGAAAATCTTGCTTAAGACGATAGACATCTTCGTAACGTAATGGGGGGATATCGCGGTTTTCCTTGGGACTCAAACCCTGTAGCCAAGCCTTACGAGCATGAACGCTAAAGTTATTACAGCCAGCCTCAGACACGATCTTGACAAAGTTAACCATGTCTTCATAGCGATCGCATTCATCTACGCCAATACGATGTTTAACCGTCACAGGGATCTCAACTGCCTTTTGCATCGCCTCAACTGCTGTAGCGACTAATTCTGGTTGAGTCATTAAACAAGCTCCAAAGTTGCCGTTTTGTACTCTCGGACTAGGACAACCAACATTGAGATTTATGGCATCATAGCCCCAATCTTCGCCAATTTTTGCACATTCTGCTAATAAAGTGGGATTATCTCCCCCAATCTGCAATACCAAGGGTTTTTCTTCTGGAGAAAAGTCTAGTAGCTTCGGGCGATCGCCGTGTAGAATTGCCTGAGCAGTAATCATCTCGGTATAGAGTAGAGTACGTCGAGTAATTTGGCGCAGAAAATAACGATAATGGCGATCGGTGCGATCCATCATCGGTGCAATACTTAGGGGTAAATTAATTTTGGTTTGATTATTTCGGCTACTGTTCATTGAATAATTATTTTAAAAGCTTATAGCTATGAAATCGGCGATCGCTTTTAGAGCATCAATGATTTATATATCTATATATTTATTATTATTCTTTTTGATCACGCTAATAATGTGTGTCCCGCTATCCAAACAGCATCTAATGATAACCGCCTATTTCAGTGGTTTGACCTGATTGCCTAACTATTCATAAGATGGGCAAAGCGGTAGCTACTCACATCTGTTAGTTAGTTTATTGACGCTCTCCGTAAGACCTGATCGAGTTTGCTCAAACTCGTCTTGCTGACTTTAAATTACCCAAAAAAATCCTCTTTTTAGCTGATCTTCCCAAAAATGCGATCGGCAAAACCCAACGCCTGAAATTGGCGGAGCAACTAGGCTTAACCCTAAAAACAACTTCTACTACTATCAGACCATCGACAGCAACATTTGTCCCTCCCACTGGAGAAACAGAACTGCTACTGACTAAAATTTGGTCAGCAGTATTAGGTATCCAGCAAATAGGTATTAGGGACAACTTCTTTGATTTGGGAGGACACTCTCTCCTCGCTATTCTCCTATTCGCCCAAATTGAAAAAGAAACTGGCAAAAAACTCTTCTTGCAGTCATCCTAGCTGCGAGTTTACCTTTCGGTGATTTAGTGGCTACTGTTCTCCGTCGCTTAATTAATGGTAAGCCACTCTTTCAAGGAGATCGAGGACATTTTTACGATCTTCTGGTGGATAAAGTAGGTCTTTCGGCAGCTAACGCGATGCACTTATCCCTTTGCTTCACATTACCACTCTCTAGTTTAGCTGTAATCGTCTATTGTCTATAGCGATCGCATTCATTTACGCCAATACAATGTTTAACTGTCTTCATGATTCTAATGCTTCGACAAAAGCAACAGCTTGGAATGGTTCACCTTGATGATGAGGACTAATTTCAATTGTTACTTTTTGATTTAATCGTCTAAGAAAGTCTAAGAGTTTATCGGTAGTGAAACGACTGAAATGACCATTCATCAAGTGCGATACATCTGGCTGTTTGATATGCAGTAATTTTGCAGCTTCCTTTTGCTTGAGATTACGCTCTTTAAGAATAGTCGCTACGTGGAATCCTATTTGTGCGCGTACCAGGAGTTCATCTGCATTTTCCATTCCTAAATCAGCAAAGACATTACCTGAACTTTCTTCAAATTCAATATGTTTTATATCAGTCATCTTTAGCTATCTCCTTGGCATTACTTAATCGCTGTTTAATTAAATCAATATCCTCTTTTGGAGTAGAAATACCTTTCTTAGATTTTTTCTGAAAAGTATGAAGCACATAAATATAATCCCCTAGTTGAACAGCTACTACAGTTCTGTATGCTTCCTTGTCATATTTAATGGCAATTTCAAAGACACCAGATCCAACTCCTTTAAACGGTTTTGCATCTTTTGGTATACCACCGAACTGTATATATTGAAGTTCATCACCTATTATCTTCATAACTTCAGGCGGGAATTTCATTAGGTTTTTCTTTGAATTTCCCATCCATCGCACAGGTCGTACTACTGGCGTATTCAAACTATTTGACACTAGCTACTTCCCAAGTATAGCAAATTTACTATAAAGCTAATTACAGGTGTTGGTGGGCAAATTAATTATTTGTAAAACGTGCGTTTTTTTCTTGAATTTTGCCTACCCTACAAAGGCACTTAGGGGTAAATTAATCTGAGTTTGATTATTTCGGCAGTACTGGGTGAGATTAGGTTCGGGAATAATTGCATCTGTGGGAATATTCACATTAGATTAACTAAGCATCTCATCACTTTTGAAAATTGGTATAAGATTTAAATCTATTTAAGTAGTACAAAAAAAGAGGAACTATAACTAACTCTAAACTTTTCAGTAGGATTTAATTCTTTATTTGGCTCAACTTTATCGAAATACTCACGCCACTTTAATCCCCAGTTCTCTAATTCTTTCGAGTTGAACTTGAATGGAGTATAGCTAAAATTATAATCCATAAAACCATCTGAAAAAGAATACTTTATATATTCAAATTCTGACTTATTTTGATTACTCTTTTCTGTAATTCTAACTCCATGTTTGATATGATTTGCAATTTCTGAAGCCAAAGTCAATATTGGTAAAGTGAGATCATAGTTTAAAAAAATATTTTGAGAAATCATATGCTCTTCAGTTAGCAAATAATTTTTAATATATTCCTCTGGAGCATTGGTCACAAGTTAAGGAAATCAGAAAAAAGTCAATCGAACTTAAGAATTGTGTGAAGCTCAGAGAGAATAAGCAGTTGAAAGATTTTATTTCTCTATGAGTAAAAGCAAAGGCTAAATCGAGATCATGCGAAAAAACGCAACGACCAA
>JAAUOU010000144.1 GCA_012034765.1 Pleurocapsaceae cyanobacterium CSU_1_1
ACTATGCAAGCTCATTGTTGATCAAAAAAGTGGCGTTGGGTATCGTGTCACTATAAAATGCTCGACGACTATACTAGTCTTAGAGAAGCCCACGCCTACTCGAAGAGAGGCGATGGGAGTATATCACTACATAGTTCTGATTATGAGCTTACTGAAGTGGGAGTTGAGATATGTTCTTCAGTGGACATACTATTTCTCTTCAAAGCTGCTCGAACTAACCCTAAAAATAGTGGGTGGGGATTATTTGGACGAGAACGAAACTCTGGATGAAATTGAGTCGCGATAAAGAAAGGATGACTGGGCATTTCAATTATTTCTACCAAACGTCCATCAGGAGATGTTCCGCTAATCTCGTAGTTGGTTTCTAAGAGCAGGCTGCGATAAGCATTATTAAACTCATATCGATGACGATGACGCTCATAAATTACTTCATTTTGATATAGGGAGTAAGCCAGAGTATCTGATTTTAAACGACAAGGATATATTCCCAGGCGCATAGTACCCCCTAGATCAATTACATCTTGTTGTTCGGGTAAAATATTAATCACGGGATTAGCTGTTTCCGAGTCAAATTCAGCGCTATTAGCATCCGCTAGTTTTGCTACATTACGCGCCCATTCAATTGCACAACACTGCATTCCCAGACACAAACCCAAAAAGGGCAAATTGGTCGAACGAGCATATTCAATCGCTGCTACCTTACCGTCTACCCCGCGAATACCAAAGCCACCAGGGACAATCACAGCACCTACATCATGCAGATACTTAGCTGCGCCATGAGCTTCGATATCTTCGGCGCTGATCCAGCGCAGATCTACCTCGCAGTCTGCCTCGATCGCTGCGTGTCCTAAAGCTTCTACCACCGATAAATAAGCATCGCTAAGTCGGATATATTTGCCAACAATCGCCACTGTAATCTTAGTACGAGGGGAATTCATTTTAATCACTAAGCTGCGCCAGTCTTTTAAGTCTGGTTCTCGCTGTTCAAGCTGCAATAATTCAATCGTTCTTTGGGCTAATCCTTCCTGTTCTAAAATGAGAGGCACTTCATAAATCGTACTGGCATCGAGAGAAGTAACGACAGAATTGACCTCCACATCACAAAATTCGGCAATCTTTTCTTTAATGCCAGGAAATAAAGGGCGATCGCTACGACAAACTAAAACATCGGGTTGGATACCAATCGAACGTAATTCCTTAACGGAGTGTTGAGTCGGCTTGGTTTTCATTTCTCCCGCAGCAGGTATCCAGGGAATCAGCGTAACGTGCATATAGACCACATTGTTTCTGCCCACATCTTTACGAAACTGACGAATTGCTTCCATAAAAGGCAGAGATTCAATATCCCCTACCGTACCGCCAATTTCTGTCAGCACTACATCTGAATTGGTATTCTTGGCAACTCGATGGATTCTTTCCTTAATTTCGTTAGTAATATGGGGAATTACCTGAACCGTCCCCCCTTCATAATCTCCTCTTCTTTCTTTATTAATTACTGCCTGATAAATCGATCCTGTAGTGACACTATTAAGACGGGACATAGAAGTATCCGTAAAACGTTCATAATGTCCTAGATCGAGGTCAGTTTCTGCCCCATCGTCGGTAACAAAGACTTCCCCATGTTGATAGGGACTCATGGTGCCTGGATCGACATTGATATAGGGATCGAGCTTCAAAATCGAGACGGAATAGTTACGCGACTTTAATAACCGACCTAAACTAGCTGCCACAATCCCTTTCCCGATACTTGAGACTACCCCGCCAGTAATAAACACAAACTTAGTCATAATATTTCACTATATTTACTGCTTGATAACCCATCACTAATTTGTCTCAGCCAGATACTGTAGAGTACGGAGCTTGACTGACGCTAGTTGAATAATTTTGATGTAGATCAACCCTCAAAAAGGCAACGCTGACATACTTCTCATCAGAAAACGTAATGCTCAAATATTAGAGATTAAACTTAACGTCTACAAGTTAATAACATTACTGGAAACAGCGAGTAAATACAAGTCCAAACCAGCGGCATCACTAACTATTTTAATCACTATTTTTCCTGAGCTAATTTACTCATTAACTTGCCAGCTAGCAGCCAAGTAGTCTCGGATCTCAAAAAAATCATGCCATTGAACATAAGGCTTGTTTTCCTCATCCAAATATTGCTTAAGGCGATCGCGAGCAAACACCAAATCCGCAGCCAAAGACATGTTAATATCTGTTACAGAATCGCCGATCGCGATTTTTTCTGCGGCTGAATACTGTGCCATGGCGATTTCTTTAGCGACAAACTCCGTATCGTTAGAAATTGTGGAATAAGGCTGTAAAAAATCCCCTGTAGTCTCGACTTCCCCTGCATAGATAGCCGTAACGCCAGCCATCAACTGCTGATGTTCTAAAACTGCCTGAACCATGCCTGTTAATCCTCCTGAAATAACCACGAACGGGATTGTGGCATTATTAAGAAATTCTATAAATTCTTTGAGTCCTGGGCGAACTGGATGTTGAGCAATAAACTCAATCATGGCTGGATAATTTTGCGCATAAATTGTGCCTAAAGTTTTGTCTGTTGCTGCTTTCAGCGTAATCTCTCGCCGAAAAACTGCGGGTAAAATTTGAGCAAATGCTTCAGGCGCAAATTTTTCTAACATGCTAGCAAAAGTATCTTTGGTGGTAATTGTGCCATCAAAATCGCAAAAAACAACTCTTGAAGAATTCATTATTATTAATAGAATGATGAGATCAGCCTAGTTTACTATTGGCTTAATAACTAAGAAAAAATTATACCCACTCAATTAACTTAAATTAGCAGTAGTACAGTAGTGGCGTATATGGGTCGGTCTGAGGAAAAAAGATGAACGGTAAAGTTAAACTGAGTAATTGAGGGAAAAATTGCTTGAATTAGAAGCAAGAAAATCTGTGACCAGAAAACGCTATGATCTACTCAGAACTTACTTATTGACGATTAATAAAAATATATATTATGGGAGAATCAAAACGCCGTAAATCAGCATTGGGAGCAGAATATGGTCAAAAGTCTGAGCGAATATTGCCCTGGGTGCCAATTACTAAAGCTCAAGCAGAAAAATTTATTAATATAACAAGTAGGGGCGCTTGGATTGGGATCGGCATCATGATTGCTGTTTGGTTTACTGTCAGGTTTATCGGTCCAGCCTTCGGTTTCTGGGAAGTTTATTAGAAAAATCGTCCAGCAAAGCAAAAAAAATTAAAATAGGTATTTAATAGAGCAGGTTTAAGAGATGAGCGAACGAAATCCCTACGAACAACTTGGGGTCACAGAAAATTCTTCCTTTGAAGAAATACAGGCTGCCAAAAAGAGACTTTATGAGCAACATGGTCACGATCATACTGTGTTAGAAGAGGTAGAAATCGCTTACGATTCAATCATTATGGATCGCCTACGGTTACGCCAAGAAGGCAAAATCAAAGTTCCTGAAAAAATTCGGTTTCCCGAACGCAATGTCGAAAAAACCTTGAAAGTTCCCCAGCTTCGTAACGACAAGTCTACTGTTTGGCTACAGGACTTAGTAGACACACCCTCTCAAGCAGATATTCTTTGGCCATCAGGCATTTTCTTGACCCTGACAGCGATCGCTGTCTTTTCTCCAAATAGTGGAGCTTCAATTCTGCCTCTATCAATGGCTTTGGGGTTCATTGCCAATATTTACTTCCTCAATCGCAAAGAAGGACGCTCAGGTCGAGCATTCTTGATTAGCTTTATAACTTTGTTGACGGGAATTGCTCTGGGAACAGGTTTAGCCAACCTACTATTAAATCAGGGGGGAATTTCCGCTCTAGATCAGAATCAGTTAGCTTCTACCGTGACTTTCTGTTTGTTTTGGGTAGTAAGCTGTTTTTTACGCTAATTTGCTTGATTTGGTCATTAACTTTGCTAAATTAGGGAGAAAATTAGTTTTCTCCCTAGTTGAATTTTTTGGTGATGAAATCTCACCAAGTTTTGATTGTAAGCTAACCAATACTGGCTAAAACATCCGTAGCATGGGTGCTGGTGTTCACATTGCTGTCAACCTGAGCAATTGTGCCGTTGCCATCGATAATGTAAGTAACACGTTTAGCGTAGCCACCCCCATCAACATCATAAGCTTGGGTAATTGCACCATCGCTATCGACTAAAAGTTGGAACGGTAACCCATACTTCTCTTTAAATTTTTGGTGAGAAGCCTGATCATCTTGGCTGACACCCAAAACCACCATTTCTTGTTCTTGATATTCAGCAAAATTATCGCGGAAGCTTTGGGCTTGTTTTGTGCAGCCTGGAGTATCGTCTTTGGGATAAAAATATAGAACAACTGTCTTGCCTCGAAAATCCGACAAAGAGACGCTGTTGCCTTCGTCATCAACAGTGGTAAACGCTGGAGCAGTAGAGCCAACTGACAATGCCATGGTTGAGATCTCCTAATTTAAATCTATTTTCCTTTAAACTTTAACGTAATTAGTTTGATGAGGGTTAATAGTTAGCTTCAATAACTTGAGCTTTACCAGAGCTTAATCAGGGTATTGTAAATAAATACTAGTACAATATTTTTTACTGCCTATTGTGAGCTTATTTTAAATTTTTATGAATGATCCAGCGTCTAAGATAGAATCCCGTTCAAAACTTGAAAGGAGTTTAGACAATGCTTTCTATTGGTCAGCTAAACTTTTAGCATTTGCGATCGCTGGTGTTTTAGTTTGGATTACAATCCAAGTGGCGATCGCGCCATGCCAGCAATCAAAGAATTTGGTTTCGGATTTATCACTACTAGCAGTTGGAATCCTGTCAAAGACCAATATGGAGTTTGGCCAGCAATTTACGGTACTGTAATTAGCTCTTTCATTGCCTTGGCGATTTCAGTGCCAATTGGTTTGGGAGTAGCAATTTTTCTGAGTGAAGATTATCTACCTCCTGCTGTTCAAAGAATTACTGTATTTTTGGTGGAATTATTAGCAGCCATCCCTAGCGTGGTTTATGGTCTGTGGGGGATCTTTGTCTTAATCCCCTTTCTTAAAGGTTTTACGCCTTTAAAGGGGCAAGGTATGCTACCTGCTGCGCTGATTTTGTCAGTAATGATCTTACCTACTATTGCTGCTATTGGTCGTGATGCCATTACGAACGTCGAGTCTGGTATGAGGCAAGCTGCATTGGGATTAGGCGCTACTCGTTGGGAAGCAATTATCCAAATAATTCTACCTGCTGCATCTTCAGGTATTATTGGCGGAATCATGCTGGCTCTTGGTCGGGCATTAGGCGAAACTATGGCCGTCACCATGCTAATTGGTAATTCTAACCGAGTGGCTGCTTTCGATATATTTGCTCCTTCCAATACAGTTTCATCTTTACTGGCTAATCAGTTTGCCGAAGCCAGTGGGTTACAGGTGGCAGCCTTGATGTATGCAGCTTTAATTCTATTTTTCATTACTCTAGTAGTGAATGTTTTGGCTCAGTTATTCGTAACTAGACTGCAAAGAATTTAATTAAAGCAAGATGATCACACTTTATACATCCAATTAAAAAACATCATGACTTCACCTCAGCTCGAAAAATCAGATTACGGAGAAATCAGCCTCAAGCGCAATCCAACGTCCCCCCGCACGCTGTTTGGTTTGGTAATGAGCGGTATTGCTGGTTTATTTACTCTCGCGGCAATTATTCCGCTGTTGATTATTCTGAGTTATCTAATCACCAAAGGAGTTAGTTCTTTATCCGCCGCTGTCTTTACTGAATTACCTCCGCCACCCTTAGTAGATGGTGGTGGTTTTGGGAATGCCATTTTAGGTACGGTGTTGATGGTGGGTATTGGCGCTTTGATTAGCATTCCCTTGGGCATCATGGCAGCTATCTATCTTTCAGAATTCAACGAGGGCAAAGCTGCTGAATGGATTAGGTTTGCGACTAATGTTTTGAGCGGAGTACCGTCTATTATTGTCGGGGTGTTCGCCTATGGCGTGATTGTCCTGACTTTTAAAAGTTATTCCGCCTGGGCTGGAGGTTTTGCTCTCTCCATTCTAATGCTGCCAATTATTGTTCGTACTACTGATGAATCCCTCAAACTTGTGCCACAAGATGTACGTCAGGCTTCTGTGGGCATTGGCGCTAATCAATATCAAACAGTTTTACAGGTAGTGTTACCTGCTGCCTTACCCGCGATTATTACGGGCATTACTCTAGCGATCGCCCGTGCTGCGGGGGAAACTGCGCCATTACTGTTTACTGCCCTATTTACCCAATTTTGGCCCAACTGGGATGCGTTATTAGCAGAACCCACTGCTTCTTTAGCGGTGTTGGTTTATAATTTTGCGATCGTCCCTTTTAAGAATCAGCAGGAATTAGCCTGGGGTGCAGCTTTTATTTTGGTCATATTGGTTTTATTTACTAGCGTGCTTTCTCGTGTGGCTACGGCGAAACGGACATATTAAATGGAATCATAAATATTACAAAAATACGACATTAAAAGTTACAGCAGTTTCCTCATTAATCATTAATCAAGAAATTTGCCCAGCATCGAAATTCAATAATCGGAGGGCATTAGCAAAGATAATGTTATTGCCTACTAATAGTTCGTAATGCCCACTATACCAGTCTATTTACTTTATCTTCAGATTACAAATAAGTTGTCACAATAGCTTTAAATTTGTCAGCATATTGGTAAATTTCAGTTAGGTTATCGATAGAACATTTTTCAGAGATTCTATTTCCATCATTGCCTATTGAAAAAATTTCTATTTTTTTTCTCTCTGAATTATTAAAGTGTAATCGAACTATCGGTTTCCAACTATTGTTATCGAGAAGAATATTACAATAAGTTGCCGTATCTTTGTAAGTAATTTTTGAGGGATCTACTATTGAACTAAGAATTGCTCTGAGAATGTAATATCCTTCCCTTTCATCTTCTGTAAATTCCGTGTTGGTTATTTCTGGGTCTGAGTCTAGGCTAATGGGTTCTGGATCTGGTGGATTAACAGCATCATCTAAAAGATGTTTCATTTCTTCAGTTATAAATTCCTTAATACCTCTGAGAGTATAGTTGAAAAAATCTTCTTTTAATTGCCCTATAAATTTGTTATCGGGACATAGTTCTTTGAAAAAATATTTAACAAAATCATCATCTGGTGATTGCATTTGCTTTTTCAGTAGAAATTTTATTCCACCTACATATTTTAATTCTGAGGCAAAATTAATAGCATCATTAACATCAAAAGTAGTTTTAGTTAATTTAGAAAGTTCTTTTATTACTGATTCATTTAAATTGAGTAAATTTACTTCCAAAAATGGAGTTTTATCCATTTTATTGAGCTTTTCTAAATCTGCATAAAATTTATAAATTATTCCATTGGTCAATATGCCAATTCGAGCATCAGTTGCCGAAAAGTACGCAAACAATTGACTCCACTCATGATCATTACCAAAATCATTACCATAACATTTGCACTCAATTAAAATTGATGGCAAGCCATCTTGAAATATTGCGTAGTCTAATTTGAATTTTTTATGAAGCTCCTACACTTAGCGTCATATTCTGGCATGACTTCATTAGGATCAGAAGTATCATATCCTAATATTTGTTGAATAAAAGGAATTACTAGAAATTGTTGCGTAGCTGCTTCAGTTTTGATTCCATCTAATTTAGGAGGAATTTTAGTAGCAAATGCTTTAATTCGATCAATAAAATCCATAATATTATCCTGTGAGAGATTAAGTATATATGAATTATCATTCCCACATAAATCAAGAAATAAATCAAATTTGGTGCAAATAAACTACTAAATTGTGAATTGCACGATCGCTTGTTTAATATGTTGGACAGAGGAATAAAACTCAACGAAAATTACGTTATGGCGATCGCACTATCAAAAATAACTAACGGCTTACCCTAATTGCGATCGCTGTTTATCCTTTAATGATTATCACGGTACAATTGTTAGTGGGAAATTGAGCGATCAACAAACAGAAGTACAAGAAAGTCTTTCCGATCTCAGTGAATTAGTGCAAGAAGACATGAGTGGCATTTCCTTAATTAAAATTTACGCTCAGGAAAATCAGGAAAGAAAGGCATTTCAACAGCGTAATCAAAAATTATTAAATGCAAATCTCAAGTTAGCTCGAACTAGGAATTTGCTATTTCCCATTGTTGAAGGTATTTCCTATACTAGTTTATTAGTCTTGTTATGGTTAGGCACAGCAGCTATTTCTCGCGGTGATATTACTGTGGGAGATTTTGTGGCGTTAATTTTATTTGTTGAGAGATTAGTTTTTCCCACTGCTTTACTTGGTTTTACGATTACGGCTTACCAAAGAGGAGAAGTTAGTATTGATCGGGTAGAAGCAATTTTGAGAGAAGGAGCAAAAATTAAAAATGCACCTGATGCAATTACGGTAACGGAAGATATTAAAGGAGAAATTACGGCTTGCGATCTCACTTTCTATTATCCTGATAGCAAAATTCCTGCTTTAGATCATGTGAATTTTACGATTAATCCAGGAGAAACCATTGCCATAGTCGGTAAAATTGGCTCAGGAAAATCTACCTTAGCTAATGGGATTCCTCGTTTATTAAATATAGACTCTGGACAATTATTTATTGATGGCTATGATATCACTCAATTATCATTGTCAGATTTGAGAAAAGCGATCGCTTATGTCCCTCAAGATAGCTTTTTATTTAGTACTACTATTAAAAATAATATTCGCTATGGTAAACCATTAAGTGAGTCTTTTGAGGTAGAATATGCTGCCAAACAAGCACAAATTCATCCTGAAATTAGCAATTTCCCCCAGAAATATGACACTATTGTAGGTGAGCGTGGAATTACTCTTTCTGGCGGACAAAGACAACGAACTTCTTTGGCTAGAGCTTTATTAGTTGAAGCCCCAATTCTAATTTAGATGATGCT
>JAAUOU010000145.1 GCA_012034765.1 Pleurocapsaceae cyanobacterium CSU_1_1
TGATTTTTCCCTAATTATTCTGGATAATTAGCTACTTAATTACTCTACTCATTCTCATGAAGCAACCCTTCATGAGAATAGCTCTTGTCGAACCCATTACTTTGGCTGTAATTTTACCTCCTTTTCATCCTCTGTCAGAGATTCTGGTTTCAGTTTTCCATTTCATCCTGGTTGAACTCTGATTTCGGATATACTTCACCTGTGGGGCTGATGAATGTGGGTTCAAAGATTCTTGATACTTGGCGATCGCTTTTTGTCTTTCTTGATCAGGAAAAGAACTAGAATCAGAGTCGGATTTACGAGCTTTTGTTTCTGACTGGTATTTCTCGAAATAGACTTCCCAGCGATTTGTACCTGCTTTGGTTTTACTAGCTAACCAAGCTTCCAGATCTTGTATTGGCTGCTTAAAGTTTTTAATTGCTTCTCTCTTGTCCAAAGTCCAATTATCTCAAATTTTGGGATATTCCAGTTCCTTATGCTGCTCAATGTTCTCATCGTAGCGATCGCATTTTTTATGAATCATACCTCAATTCAGCAACGCCTAATTTCGCTCTTAATCCACTACCAGCACGGCAGCACCATTAATTTTGCCAGTTCGTAAAGCATCTAGAGCATTGTTTGCTTGAGATAGAGAAAAAGCATTAACCTGTGTCTTAATCGGAATTTGTGGGGCTAAAGCTAAAAATTCGTCCCCGTCTTGGCGCGTCAAATTAGCAACGGAACGTAATACCCGTTCCTCCCATAAAATTTGATAGGGAAAACTAGGAATGTCGCTCATGTGAATCCCCGCACAGACAACGATACCACCCTTGCCAACTGCCCTTAATGCTGCGGGAACTAAATTACCGATAGGGGCAAAGATAATCGCTGCGTCCAATTCTTCTGGCGGTAGTTTATCCGAACCTCCTGCCCAAACTGCTCCCAAATGGCGGGCAAACTCCTGCCCTTGAGTATCCTCTGATCTCGTAAACGCATATACTTGTTTTCCCTGATATTTTGCTACCTGAATCAAAATATGTGCAGCAGCCCCAAAACCATAAAAGCCGATCCGTTCTGCATCTTCTGTTAGACGATAGGAACGATAGCCAATTAATCCCGCACACAATAAAGGTGCTGCCTGTAAGTCAGAAAAACCTGCGGGAATTGGGAAGCAAAAGCTTTCATCGACAACAGCATATTCAGCAAAACCACCATTGAGGTCGTAACCTGTAAATAAAGCGCGATCGCACAGGTTTTCTTGACCCCTCAAACAATATCGACAACAATTACAAGTATGTCCTAACCACGGTACACCGACGCGAATACCCACAGAATATTTTGTGGCGCGATCGCCATTTTTAACTATCGTACCGACAATTTGATGACCTAATATCAAGGGAAGTTTTGGCTTAGTGAGTTCACCATCAACTATGTGTAAATCTGTACGGCATACACCGCAGACATGAATTTTGAGCAGCACTTGGTTAGCTTGTGGCTCAGGAATAGGCAATTCTTTTAATTCCAAGGGTTGACCAGCCCTATTTAAAATCATTCCACGCATAGCGATCGCCGATAAACAACCATTTCTATTTCTGAGGTTGCTGATTTAAAGTATAGTGACATCTCCACACACTAACAACTAACCATTTCCCAATATAGCCTTCACAACTTCCTCAAGCTTTCTATATATCTTTATAGTGAGAGCAAATAAGAGGGATTAGAATGAATGCAGTTTTCTTAAATAGACAGGATGCGGGCAAAAGATTAGCCGAACAGCTTAATTCCTATTTGAATCATCCCCAAGCGATAGTTTTGGGGTTGCCTCGTGGAGGTGTACCCGTAGCTTATGAGGTAGCCAATAGTCTAAACCTTCCTCTCGATGTATGTTTGGTCAAAAAAATAGGACTACCTAACTATCCAGAGACAGCTATGGGTGCAGTTGCCGAAGATGCTTTAATTCATAACTATAGTGGCAATATTACGATTCTGGATGAATATACAATTAAAGCTAATAATATAGACCAAGGGCAGATTCAAGCGATCGCAGCTCAAGTTAAGGCTGAATTGAGATGGCGTAATTCCTGTTATCGTCACTGTCGCCCAATGCTCACAATCAAAGGAAGACAGGTAATCATTGTTGATGATGGTATTGCTACTGGTTTAACGATGCACGCTGCGGTAACTGCTTTACAGAAACATCAACCTCAAAAAATTATTATTGCCACCCCCGTTGCTTCTCATCAGGCGATCAAACAACTAGAAACTTTAGTAGACGATATTTCTTATTTGGTCAAACCAAAATCTTTAGGCGCAGTCGGCTTTTGGTACGAAGATTTTAGTCAAGTATCTGACCAAGATATCTGCAATTTGCTTTGTCAAGAGACTCATAGGAATTTGGCTGAAGTTAGTCGTAATTTTTAAGTTTTAAACGAGTTAACAAGATGAAATCACAGACAGCTGAAATTAAACAAATTGCTGCCCAGTTGCTTGCAGGAATACTGGCGAATCCTCATACTTACCAAGTTTATTCAACAGAAAGCGGAAAATTAAGTAAAGAACAAGAGCAAGAACTAATTGAAATAGCGATCGCCTTAGCAGAATCCCTTGTGGAAAAAACAGAGACTCGCATAGAAGAACATTTGAAACATGATTTTTTGTGGGAAAAACATGATCATGAATCGGCATAACACTAAGGAAGTTAGTCCTAAAGCACATTGTACCCTTGTCCTAAAGGATACACCTGCGGATATGGTATACCGCTACGCGACGCGAAGCTAGTCCTTTAGGGCATATCCCTTAGGGCAACCGCTACGCCAGACAAATCTAAAAAAACTTCAGAAGCGATCGCTCAGTGGCGATTTACTACAACAAAACAAAAAGACAATACACATATCGAAATATCGAAATTTGCTGAAAGTCCAACTTTTGGGAGTATTTATTTGGCAACAGTCGAAGTTCTAGCTCAACAACTAGGAACTTAAATTAAGTTAAGTTTGAAAAATATAGCTGTTTGTCACAAAAGGTCGCCAACGATTAAAGATAAATAGTATATTAAAGCGGAATAGGATTGGTAAGTCTCTTAGTGTCTCAAGCAACTAGCTGGCAACAAACGTTAAATATCTGTAGATTATTGCTCAAAGACAAGCAGTTTCATCGCTTGAGTGGTCAAGCACTTTGCTTAGGAATTTTTGCTCTTTTGTGGTGGCTAAACTGGAAGTTGTTTCTGGCTACTGGCGTGGGCATTGGCGCTATGTCAGCCTGCTATCTTGCCCAAAATTCTCACTGGCAAAACTATTGTCGGCAATGGCGTAACTTTTTTGTCGGTTCTAATCGCCAGCTAACTTTAGCGGTTGGGACTGGAGCATCAGGCGCTTTTTGTACTTACCTTTCTGCCTCTATTTGGGCTGATGCAGACAATCAATGGTTAGCTACTGGCACTATTCTTCAGGGTTTGATCGGGCTGACTACTCTAATTGTTTTACTCTGGTCTGTACGAGCTAAAAAAGCTAGTTCCCTCGAAGCTAAACTAGATCAATTGCTGATTGATTTGAGCGATCGCGATCGCCTCAAGCGTTTAGTGGCAATCCGACAGTTAACCCGCTTATTAATTAGCAATCGCTTATCTGCCGAGCATTATGGACAGTCTATTGAATATTATCGCCTGATGTTATCTGAGCCTCAACCAGCAGTGATTAAAGATGCTCTATTAGAAAGTCTAGAACTTTTAGGCGCAGAAAAAATTATCCAACAACGTTCAGCCATTAAAATTCCCTTTCAGTTTAAACATTCTCCTAAAGCTATATTGGATAATCGCTCATCAAGAATTACTCAATAATTTCTGCTGCTATTTATGTATAGTTATAAGTATTATTAAGTTTAGTTAAGTAATATTAGAATGAGCATTGGATCTTCAATCGAGGCGATCGCCAATTGGTTTAATACTTTAGGAACTCCAGAACCGATAGTTCATTGGGGACACCCTGTGATGATGGGCATTGTAGTTGTTGCTATGGGTAGTGCAGTAGCTTGGGCTGGCTGGCGTGGTAGAACCCTGGTAACGATTAATCAGGAAATGGCAATCAAAAATAAAGCCGATCATCGCAAAATTGCGCCTTTAATGTATATCTTTTTACTTTTGGGCTACACAGGCGGGGTACTGTCTTTAGTAATGCAGGGAGAGCCTATTTTAGAAAGTCCTCACTTTGTAACAGGTACGGTTGCCATTTCTTTGCTGACGATCAATGCCGTAATTGCAGCTACAGGTTTTATCGGCAATAAAGCTACAGCCAGAACAGTACATGCTTACGTAGGCAGCACTGCCTTGTTGATTCTTGTTGCTCATGCTGTCTTTGGTTTACAGTTGGGTTTGTCTATATCAAATTGAAAAAAGCTTGACTTAGTTTAAGAGATCTTGCGTCTGGATTAAACCTTGCTGGGGAGTCCAGCGAATCATTGTCTCGACTGCGGTGTTGTGGAATTCGATTTGTTTTTGCTGCAATATTTGCTTAGTTTTAGGAGCGATCCGCTCGCTAGATGCGATCGCTATTTCGGGTTCTAATAGTTCCAGCCATGAAGATGCAAGATCTTCTGAAGACACGATGATGGTATGTTGGGAGGTAAGATTATGTTGTTTAATATAATTTGCGATCTGTTGGTCTGTATTGCCTGTTTTAACTTGTTTGCCAATAATCAACCAGCTATAGTCGGCTATTTGGATCTCGATCGCGTTTAAGTTGTAATCTATAGTCATACGAGCAGATTTAGTAGTAATTTCGGATACATCATTTGCTTCTGAGGTAAAAATAGCTTTGGTTCGGACGCGCTGACTTATTTTTGCCATTCTGTAGCTGAATTGGCACTATTATCATAGGCTAATCCGTAATCGATGGTGTTAATTCCTTGTCGTGCCAGGAAAGGTAGTAAGCTGTATTTCGCCTGGTTGTTTTGACCGCTATTGATCAAAATTACTTTACTGCGATCTTGAATCACAATTATCGGTGACTTTTGGGAAGCTAAAACGGCGATCTGAACTTGAGCTGAATTGTAAATAGCGGTGGTGCTGAAAAAGACTATCGGCAGGATCAACCCCATCCACCAGCGTCTTTGCCACCATTGGTTGCACCAGATTAAAATAAATAGTCCATAGATGATTAACAGTATAATTAAAGGCATTTGCCCCACAGCTAAAGTATTCCCTGGCAAGCTAGTACAGAAGTTAGTAATCCCGATCAGCAACGTTGTCGGATAAAACAACCAGGAAGCGATCGCGCTACCCGCAGCAGGTATAATTAAAGCGACAATCCCACTCAGCATTCCCCCCAAACTAATTAAGGTAATCAACGGTGTGCAGAGTATATTAACCCCAATGCTGTAGGTGGATAGAGTATTGAATTGATAGCAAAGTAAGGGCAATACCCAGATGGATGCAGCTAGAGGAACAGCAACTGCGCTGGCGATAGTAGTAGGTAGCCAGTCTAATTTTGCTTGAAGTTTTGGGAGAGTGACAATTAAGCCCAAGGTTGCCAGAAAACTTAGTTGAAAGCCCAGATCTCTAATTAATAGCGGATCGAATAGTAAAATAATTACGGCTGCTGAGAACAAAGAACCTAATGGTTTAACTTTAGTCTCAATCGTTAGTGCCAGCAATACGGCAACTCCCATTAAACAAGCTCGTAAGACAGAAGCCTGAATTCCTGTTAAACCTAAATAAGCAATCAGTGTCCCGAACCCAATCGCCAACCGAGGTTTTGTACCAATAGATTCGGTTGATTTTAAAATTAAGCCTAATAATAAAGATACCTGAAAGCCAGATGCTGCCAGCACATGAGCTAATCCTGCTGCTATAAAGCGATCGCGAAGATCACTCGGCAGATCTACTGCTTTACCCCCCAACACGATTGAACTAACTAATTGCCCTAAAGGACTACCCAAACCCTGTAGCTGACTCCAGACAATGCGCTGGCGCAGCCTCCACCAACCCCATCCAGCCTTTTGATCTTCAAAGTTGGCTTCTGTTCCTTGAATACCTGCAAATATTCCTTGACGAGCTAGATATTGCTTAAAATCAAAGCCTTGAGGATTACTGGGTGGTGAGGGTAAGTAAAGAAATCCCGTTATGCTTAACTGTTGTCCTGGATAAATACCCGTCCCCTGTAATAAAGGTAAAGTCGCATAAAGCTTCCCTGAAACTACTTCATCATCAACCTTAACTACTTTAAGCCAAAACTTCAGACGCTGGCGATCGTTCAATCTAGGTTCGTTTAAAACTGTTCCTCTGACATGAACTAATGGGCGATCTCTCTCCCTAATTTGGTAGCTAATATCGTTGTATTTCGGTTGAGGAATCCGTAGCTGAAAATAGCCGACGGCAAAGATCGCCACCATAACCGCCACAATCCAGACGCGGGCTTTAATTTTCAGAGCAACTGTACTCCGTCTACGCTGTGCGATCGCGAAGCCTACCCGAAGGGTAATCGCCATAAAAGCAGCCAATGCAACCAATATTGCCGATCCCATCGCCAACCGCTTTAAAGTTAAACCAGAGGTTGAATCGATCATTAAACTAGTTGACAATAAACCGATAATGTACGCCAGCCCAATAATTATCCAGTTGGTGCGATTCATAAACCAGCTTTTAAACAACGCATCCCAGTAAAACACACCTCCATAAGTTTTGCCTTCCCAACCCCTTGGCACTTTTTGCTCTCTATCCCAAGACATACATTTTGAATTGTGATCTAAAGCACTAGCATTTATTAACAAAACTTAATATAATTTACTAGAAAAGAATAAGTATGAATGCCTAAAGAACTATGGAAAGCATCCAGATACCTTGGTTAACTGCCATCATCGCCCTTCCTTTGATTGCCTCCGCAGCGATTCCTTTACTTCCAGATAAAGATGGCAAAACTGTGAGATGGTATGCTCTGTATGTGGGCTTGGCAAACTTGACCCTCATGGTATACGGATTTTGGGAACATTACAGTTTCAGTACGGCCAGAATGCAGCTACAAGAAACCTATTCCTGGATACCGCAACTAGGTTTAAATTGGTCTGTAGGGGTTGATGGTTTATCGATGCCGTTGATTCTCCTATCTGGTTTAATCACTACCCTGGCGATTTTGGCTTCTTGGAAAGTAGATCACAAACCGAAGCTATACTTTTTTCTCGTCTTAGTTTTATACAGCGCACAAATCGGCGTATTTGCTGCTCAAGACTTGATGCTCTTCTTCCTAATGTGGGAAATAGAACTAGTACCTGTCTATCTTTTGATTTCAATTTGGGGTGGAGAAAAGCGTCTTTACGCAGCGACCAAATTTATTCTTTATACAGCTTTAGCCTCAATTTTTATTTTAGTCTCAGGTTTAGCTTTGGCTTTTTATGGCGACAACATTACCTTCAATCTGACTGAACTGGCTCTAAAAAACTACCCCCTATCTTTAAGCCTACTAGCTTATACTGGGTTTTTAATTGCCTTCGGCGTTAAATTACCCATATTTCCTCTCCATACCTGGCTACCTGATGCCCATAGTCAAGCTTCTGCCCCAATATCAATGATCTTGGCAGGTGTCCTTTTAAAAATGGGTGGATATGCCTTAATTCGCTTTAATCTTGAAATTCTCCCCGATGCTCATATCAAATTTGCCCCACTATTAGTTATTTTGGGAGTCATCAACATCGTTTATGGTGCTTTCACTGCCTTTGGACAGACTAACCTCAAACGCAGATTAGCCTCCTCTTCAATTTCCCATATGGGTTTTATCTTGATTGGTATTGCTTCCTTTACCGACTTAGGATTGAACGGCGCAATGTTACAAATGCTCTCCCATGGTTTAATTGCTGCTGCTTTATTTTTCCTTTCAGGTGCTACTTACGATCGCACTCATACTCTGATGATGGACGAAATGGGAGGTATGGCAAAATCAATGCCCAAAACCTTTGCACTGTTTACCGCAGGATCGATGGCTTCTCTCGCCTTGCCTGGTATGAGTGGCTTTGTGGGGGAATTAACCATATTTTTAGGCATTGCCACCAGTGATGTTTACAGCCAAACTTTTAAAACCATAATTATTTTCTTAACTGCCATAGGTTTAATTCTCACACCGATTTATTTGTTATCAATGCTACGCCAGGTATTTTATGGTGAAAGTAACCCCCAGCTAAAATTAGCCAAATTCCAACTTGATGCTCAACCCCGCGAGATTTTCATCGCGACTTGTTTACTACTGCCAATTATTGGTATTGGTCTATATCCTAAATTAGCTACTAACACTTACGATTTAACAACTATAGAAGTAGCAGCAAAAACCCGTGCAGCATTACCTGTAATTGTGCAGCAGATTAATCATGAAGATCTTGGCTATTTTCCTGCACCACGGCATATTTCATTGTAGTCAACAATTCGCCTTATTTGACAAGGCTGATTTTTGCAGTAATTACTTGCGCTGCCAGTCTTCCTGTTTGCGCTCCACCATTCATATAGCCATAAAATTCATCACTAAAATGTTCTCCAGCAAAAATAAGATTACCAAAAGCAACTTGTTGGCGTTCTTGGGGAACTTCTGATTCAATGTAGCGAAACTCACTAAATTCTGTATATTGTCCAGTTTAACTGATAAGCAGCATTTAAACCCGCGATACCACCGCCAACAATCGCGATTTTTGGTGGAGTTGTTCGGCTGTCTACTGCTCTAATTAGAGGAATTGCAGTTGTAGCGATCGCTGCACTGCCAGCTAAAGCACCCATTTTGAGAAACTTTCTGCGTTTATACTGAGTTCGAGAAGCTTCCGCAGTATTAAAATTTTGACTAAGAGGATGATCTGAAAAGTCAAAATAAATGCGATCGCGAAGAGAAATAAGAAAAACTCCCGCTACATTTAGTTCTGTCAATCGTAAAAAAGACAGGTAGAGAGAGTAG
>JAAUOU010000146.1 GCA_012034765.1 Pleurocapsaceae cyanobacterium CSU_1_1
TGTTCCTCAACTTTCATTTGGTTTTCCGAGGCTTATTACCAAAATAAATGAGTTTGATTGTTTAAGATATTTGGTCTATTGTTGTGATGAGTTTTACCTCTCTTCTGCCTAGAATGACAGAAGAGAGATAACTTACAGTAACTGTCAACTAAAGCTTATAATTAATGGTCTAAAATTTAACAGCAAAACTAATGACCAATAACTTACTAACTTGTGGACAATTAGAAAGAAAGCTTTCTCAGGAAATTCAGGCATTTTATCGTCAACATCTAGGACATCAACCCTCTAAAGTAACCTGTCAGTTTTTTGGAGCAAAGCTAGCTATAATTCTGGAAAATTCTATTACCAGCGCAGAAAAGGTTTTAATAGATGAAGGAAAAAGCGATTTAGCGCAGCAAGTACGTTCTAATCTTGACGGTGCTATTCAGCCAGAATTAAAACAGTTGATTGAAAAAGTTGCTGGAGTAGAAGTACTAGATATTTTGAGCGATGCTACTTTGGACACTGGACGCACTGGTATTATTGTAGTTTTAAGCCAGACTCCAGTAGTGCGGAATCCTGAAAGCATTCCCAAGGTTAAAAATTAATTGAGCAGAAAGCGAACATAAGCAGTCGTGCAAAATAAATTTCCTACTTGAAATCGGGAAAAGAGCTTGCATCGAACTAAGCGATGTAAACAGCGCAGAATAGTTGATTGAAAATAGCAGAGTAAATCAAGTGTGTAATTAACTTTCTCAAATTCAAGACATAATTGAAGAAGTTTTAGATGTCAAGATAATCGACTTTTTAAGCGATACAACTATTAAAAGCAATTTAACAGGAGCGATCGCAATTTTTGAACCTAAGCCAAAGGATAATTGAGAAAACGATAAATTTTGCCTTCTAACTCTTCAATTAGATATGGTTTACAAAGGTAATCATCAAAACCTGCTGTAATTAACTGATCTCGATCTTCTGCTTTTGTTAATCCCGTAACTGCAATGATCGATATATGAGCAAGACTTAGATCCTGTTTAATTAGACTGATAATTTCTAATCCGTTCATTTTTGGCATGACAATGTCTAATAAAATAATGTCAGGTAATAGTTCGGTTGCCAAGCTTAAACACTTCTCACTATCGTCTGTAACCACATAGTCAAATCCCATAGATTCAACTATATAGCTAGCCAATAATAAGTTATCATTATCATTATCTACAATTAGAATTAACGGTTGATAATCCTCTACTGACCTATCAAAAGTTTTATCGGAGTTAGAGCGCATTTGTCATGATTAATGATTCTATAAACACAGAAGCATCTTCATAAGTGGCAAAATAACACCCGTATAAGATTGGCTCTGGATTATGACTAGGTTAGTTGTTTTAAACTTTGTTCTCAACGAAGAAAGAAAACCCTAAGCCAATCAATAATAGCTAACCAGTATTTTACAAAAATATTTGACAAATACAAATTATTATATTTACTTGACTAATCCTGCTCTTAAAGCTCTAACTGCTGCTTGAGTGCGATCATCCGCGCATAGTTTATTGAGAATATGACAGACGTGCGTTTTGACTGTTCCCACAGTGATATAAAGCTTGGCAGATATATCCGCATTGCTACATCCTGCCACAATTAGTTCTAAAACTTCTAGTTCTCGATCTGTCAGGGGATAAGTTTCAATTAACTGCTGATATTCTTCTGCTACGGCAGTAATTGCTTGAGTGTCATCTGTAACTGGAGAGATACTGGCTGAGTTGGCAACAGTTTTGTTAGCTTGAACCTGTTTTAACACAATGCGAGCGATCGCAGGATCGATCCAAGCATTTCCTTCATGGGTGTTGCGTATTGCCTGGACAAGGTTATCCATACTGACATCTTTGAGACTATAAGAATCAGCACCAGCAGCAAATGCAGCCATAACCGAATCTTCACTGCTATGCATTGTCAGCATCAACACCTTGGTTTTGAAATCTGGATTAGTCCCTTGATATTGTTTTAATTTCTGGGTGACTTCAATGCCATCAATATCGGGTAAACCGATGTCTACCAGCGCCACATCAGGCTGATGAGTTTTCACCTTTTGTAAGCCATCGTTGCCGTTAGCAGCATTATCGATGACTTCTACATCTTCATACTGCCTGAGAGCCGCACATAAGCCAATACGACTTAAATCATGATCTTCAATTAAAACAACGCTGACCTTACTCATAATACTTATCAATAGAACTATAAAACTACTTTGATCAATCGTAATTATCTATCTTTAGACTATACTAATATCTGATTTTTGATTTCATCGTTCTTAAGATGTATATCTTTGCGGTGAGCAATGACATCAGGTCTGATATATTGCGATCGCTTACTAAAATATTTATTATCAAAATCAAAACTGCCCCAAATATAATTATAAATTACTAAAAAACTTCAAGCGAGTTTCAGGTTAATCGACCAGAAGGTTAAAGATGACTAAAAAAAATTATTTTTAGTTTATTATTTTTTAAAAATTTACAAGTTTTAAGTATAACTTTCAGCCTATTATTAAGTTTTTATTGGGGATTATTATATAAATATAGGCAAAACTCACAAAAACAATATGACCAATTAAATTAATCATCAAGTGCATAGTTAAAACAGATGAAACCTAATTATGGAAGATAGAATAATCAATATTTTGTTGGTAGAGGATGACGAAGTTGATATTATGAATGTTCAACGCGCGTTCAAAAAATACAAGATTACTAATCCTCTCTATGTAGCGGGTAACGGCGTTGAGGCTTTGGCAATGTTGCGTTCAAGCGAACAATACCCTCAAGTGCCAAAAACAAGGAGGTTAATCTTACTAGACTTAAATATGCCAAAAATGAATGGTCTAGAATTTTTACAAGAGTTAAGACAAGATCAGGAATTAAAACGTACTCCCGTAATCGTCTTAACTACTTCTGACGAAGACAAAGACCGTATTGAGGCATATAATTTAAATGTCGCAGGATATATTCTTAAGCCCGTCACTTTTAATAACTTTGCAGAAGTAATGGTGGCATTAAATAAATATTGGGCTTTATGTGAAATGCCTTAATAAGTGTGTAGGATAATATTATCAGTGATTAAATTAGATGAGTGAGGAACAATTTTCGATATTGTTGATTGATGATGATGAAGTAGATCGTTTGACGGTAAAAAGAGCTTTAAAAAAAGCTAATTTTCCTGCTTTAATAACTGAAGCGATAAATGGTCAAGAAGCGATCGCTAAATTAATTCAAGAAAACCATCAACATCAAATTAATCCCCAAATTGCCAATGATTCAGTTGACGTTTCAGCAACTGAAAATAGTCGTGCAATCAATAATCACCTTGATAGTTTTGATTTGATTCTTCTAGATTATCTGCTGCCAGACATAGATGGTTTAAATTTGTTGGCAGAGTTAAAGAAAATAGATTGGGAGCTTCCAGTGATCATTTTAACAGGGCAAGGAGATGAACAAATTGCAGTTGAAATGATGAAATCTGGAGCAGCAGATTATCTTTTAAAAGGAAAAATTGAACCTAATACTTTAACCAGAGCAATCAATAATGCAATTCGAGTCAGCAAGGCAGAACAGGCAGTAAAATTAGCTAATCAGCGTCTTCGAGAAAGTAATCAGCTATTGTTATCCAAAAACCTGGAGTTAAAAAGACAGCAGCAAAAAATAAAACTACAAAACATTAAGCTGCAAGAATCTTATCAGCTCAAATCTGACTTTCTCTCCACTATGTCCCATGAATTACGCACGCCAATGAACGCGATCATGGGGTTTTCTCAACTATTGCTACGTCAACACAGTGATCCTTTATCATCACAACAGCAAAATTTAGTAGAGCGAATTTTTCATAATAGTAATAATTTACTAAATATGATTAATGAAATGCTAGATTTTTCTAAAATTGAGGCAGGTAAATTAGCGATTAATCCTCAACAATTTGATTTAGCATATTTGACCAAAGTAACAATAGAAGAATTGCGCTCTTTGGCTATTGAAAAGCGGCTTACTTTAGTGGCGGATATTCAATTAAAAGATCAATTTATAGTTCAAGATGCTAACTTTGTTAAACGCATTATTATTAATTTGCTTTCTAATGCCATCAAGTTTACCCAATCAGGACAAGTTACGGTACAAGTAAAAGAAATAGACCCAAATAAGATTGCGATCGCCATCATCGATACAGGCATAGGAATTGCTCCAGAAGATCGAGACAAAATCTTTGAGGCTTTTCGACAGGTAGACCAAAGCTTTACTCGTCAACATGCAGGCACAGGGTTGGGTCTAGCAATTACCGACTCCTTAACAAAAATGATGGGGGGCAAAATTTTTCTAGACAGCAATCTGGATCAAGGTTCAACCTTTACCGTAGAAATCCCTCGCAAGTATGATGTTTAATAAAATTTTTATAAACTAAGCTTAAATAATATTTATACTTTTTAAAAACAAATTTAATGTCTGTTACGCAAACCTTCTCTAAAGGTAGCTATATTCTGGCTGTCGATGATATTCCTGATAACCTCCTTTTGGTGCAGCTAGCTCTCGAACAAGAAGGTTATCGTGTTGTCTTAGCTCACAATGGAGAAACCGCCCTTAAGCAAATTAAACAATTTCCTCCCAACCTAATCTTACTTGATGTCATGATGCCTGGGATGGATGGCTATGAGGTTACTCGGCGCATCCGCCAAGATAAAAATATTCCTTTTATCCCTATTTTATTATTAACAGCCAGAGAAGAATCAAGCCTAGTACAGGGTTTAGATGCAGGTGCAGATGAATTTGTGCGCAAACCTTTCCAAATTGATGAATTACAGGCGAGAGTGCGCTCGATGTTGCGTCTTAAGGAAACCATCGACCAACGAGAAAATTTTGTTTCTTGTTTGACTCACGATTTGCGAACCCCTTTGGTGGCAGCAAATAGAATGCTTGATTTGATTGAGCAGAAAGTCTTTGGCAATATTACCTGTGAACAACAAGAAGCGATCGCTAATATTATCAGCAGCAATGATAATATGCTGGAAATGCTCAACACGCTTCTAGAGACACATCACTATGAATTAGGGCAAAAGACTTTAAATTGGATTTCAGTTGATCTACAACAACTGATCTCGGAAGTGGTTAGCGAACTTGAACCCTTAGCCAGGGAAAAAGGGCTAGAGCTGTTATATAATGCAGTTACTAACGCTGCTGAGGTCAAAGGCGATCGCCTAGAGTTACGTCGAGTAATTACTAATTTAATCGGCAATGCCATTAAGTTCACTGATACAGGAAAAGTTCAAGTCTCGGTGTCGGAACATGAATCTAGAATATTAGTTCAAGTAGCAGATTCAGGAATTGGCATCTCACCAGAAGACCAAAAGGCAGTTTTCCAAAGATATCATCAGGGAAACCATCGCAGGGCTGGCAAAGGCTTAGGATTATATCTTTGCCAGCAAATTATCAATGCTCATCAAGGAGAGTTAAAAGTTCAGTCTCAGTTAGGTCAAGGAACTACCTTTACTTTCAGCCTACCTCAAGCTTAAATCTACTTGAGTAAGGTTTGTCTAGCGATCGCTTTCATTTTCAAATAAAGGTGATCGCTAATCAGTAATCAAATTATCTTCTACGTCTGCTGCTACCAAAACTACGGCTAGGTCTTCTAACTCCACTACTGCCAAAACTACTAGGTCGCTTAAGCTGTTTGGGGGTGCTTTTGCCTGAATTACGCAAAGTACTTGAACCAACACCAGAACCTGTAGCACGGCTATTATTTCTTATGGTTCTACGGGCTTTATTACTAGCCGCGTTGCGTAGTGAACCAGTTGTTCTGAGGGTGCGGCTGTTTCTTACGGCTGCGGGAGGCGCTTTATAACGTTCTTGGTAACGGTTAACCGCTTGAGAATAGCTGCTTCCATAACCACCATATCCAGTTAGCACACCGCCAGGGGTATACATTGGTGGAACATAGTAGTGAGGTCTAAATAGTACATTGGCGATCGCCTGACCAGCCAAAGCCCCCGCAAAAGGAGTCCAGAAGTTCGATTCTCTTCTAATCACGACTGTTTCGGGTTGACCAGTTTGAGGATCATTTCTGGTTTCCGTAACGTTATGAACATATTCAATCTTAAAGTCTTCCGTTAAATACATTACAGGTTGTTTGTTTTCCACCTGAAGATAAGTTTTTGCCCCTTTTGCAGCTTCCTCTTCACTGATGCGCGCCATTTGTAGCTGATCAGTTTTTAACATTGGCGGAGTGCCAGCAGGCGTGTTTAACAGCATTAGGCTATATTCACCACTTCCATCATCGTAAGTAGCTTGCTGCACGGGATATTTACCATCACTAATTGAAATAGACGGAGCAACATTAGTATTATTATTGGAGACTGGTTGAGTCGGCGTTGACGTAGATGTAGTAGAAGAACCTCCACAACTAACGGTAGTCAAGCATAACGACAATGAAATGAATAAAATTAAAATTTTGCGTAGCATTATAAGTTCTTATTTTAATTGTCTGTTTTTGATTGTAGAACTTTCCTGACAAAATAGAGTCTTCGGGAATTACTATATGTTTGATCGGAAAATAGGTCAGAGACTGTTTAACATAGCTTTTTTCTGTTTTACAAGAATAATGTTTGAGACGAATAACATCGCTAACTTGTTTAAACAGTTTTTTATCTCGTACAGGGTGAATATCCAGAAAGTTTCAGTCTAATAAATAGTTATGCAGCTTCGTTTAGTCGTGTTGGCAGTTGCTTGAAACTTACTCGTTGGCATTCAATGATGATAAAAGTAAAGTTTTGATATGTCGCTGCACGAGGTATCGTTGTTGATCTGGGTGGAATTGCTCAGGATTGATGACAATACTCGTTCCAATGCCATCTACCAAGGCAATGAGTGCATTCGCTTCAAGCGTTAAATCAAGATCATCCCGAATTAGCTTTGCTGCTTGCAAGTCAGTTAACTCTTGATGAATGATTTCACGTATAAAGTCATAGCGTTTTTGGTGTTTTTGAACTAAATTTTCGCGCCCGATTGCATATCCTAGAAAGGCAATCCAAACTTGCCAACCCGCTATACCCCGAACTTCAAAAGGTAGGACTGAAAAAAGTATCCGCTCTAGTCGTTCGATTCCTTTTCGCCCATCTGCATAGGCTTTCATATCCTCAAGCAAGTTTTCAAAAACTCGTTCTAGGACAAACAGTGTGAGTTCATCTTTGTCTCGAAAGTAGTGGGTAACAACTCCAGTTGAGCAACCCAATTCTTGAGCGATTGCCCGTATGCTGGTGCGATCAAGTCCTTCGCGGACAATTACTCGCCAGGCAGCTTCCGTAACTTCAATCCGACGATCACCATAACTTTTAGTAATCATGGGTTTTTAGCAAAATACAGTAATCCTATTGACACAATATCATAACAGTTGTTATCTTATTTGCATTACAACAGTTGTTATGTAAATTTGAGGTTAGAAAAATGGGCGTAACGCAATCAATTTGGTATGCCTGGATATTATTGGGGTTGTCTGCGATTGGAACTTGTGCTGGTAACTTGTTGCTCAAGCAGGCAAATCTGGCTTTACCCAATTCCTCTGTACTTACTGTGATAGCTTCTTTCTGGTTTTGGGGTGCGATTGCTTGCTACATCTTTGACCTCATTCTCTTTACCCAAGCCTTACAGCATCTACCTGTATCTTATGCTGTTCCAGTTGTTTCAGGAATTCGGATTGCAGCGACAGCAATTTTGGCTTACGTGTTCTTTGGTGAGCATCTCACGCTCAATCAGTTTTTTGCATCAGGCGTGATTATCGCAGGAATCATCATCATGTCACGCACATAATCAGGAGAAATATATTATGCTTGAGCTATATAATGCTTTCGATTCGCTCTGCTCTCAAAAAGTAAAGCTGGTATTGGCTGAAAAAAATCTTGAGTGGAAAAATCACTCACTTAACTTACTGACGTTTGAGAACTTGCAACCGAGCTATATTCGATTGAATCCTAAAGGTGTTGTGCCGACTTTAATTCATGATGGTAAGGTCGTTACGGATTCAGCAGTAATCGTCCGCTATCTGGATAAACAGTTTCCACATCCTCTCTTGACTCCTACTGAACCACTGTTGCAAGAAAAGATGAAGAGTTGGATTAATCTGCAAAATCAATTTCCAATGCGAGAGTTGATGTACGGCAACTATCAAGGAATCGAGGGAGCGGTATTGCGTCGATCTGTCCAAATCAAACAGAAATTGCTTCCTCAACTCATGCAGGCAAATCCTGAATTGAAGGAGCAATATGAAGCAAAGTTCAATGATGTCAGACAATGGAATTTTAGTATCCAAGACGCGAATGAGATTGCGACTATCAATGCGAAAATTGAACCAATGTTGGCTCAATTAGAAGAACAATTAAGTCAGACAGACTGGTTGTGTGGTGCAACTTACTCTTTGGCTGATGCAGTATGGACAGCAGTACTCAATCGGTTAGGTGAATTGAAATTTGGTTATCTATGGGCAGACGATACACATCCTGCACTCAAAGCCTATCTCAGCCGTGTTAAAGCACGTCCTAGTTTTAGGAAAGCGATTCAAAGCGATAAAATGCCTTTGTCAATGCTTTTAACAGGTCTACGCAGGATCTTTCTAAGTATTTGATAGTTGCTAGCAGCACAACAACGCAGTTGAGCGGACAAAACAGAGTCTTCGCGCTTCGTTTGAGCGTTGTTTGTAGCCACTCACTTTTGCCGTTAAAAATATTTTTTATTTTTAATATTTACTTCTAAGTACAGGACAAAACTTGCAAGGAAAGACCCAAAAAGGGTTTGATGAAAAGTAACCAAACTCAAACATAAAACCCTATGGATAATATTAGCTTGATTCGAGCAACCTTAAAGCCACATCTAAA
>JAAUOU010000147.1 GCA_012034765.1 Pleurocapsaceae cyanobacterium CSU_1_1
TCTTCTTCCAAGTATCAGCATTATACAGTGACTACAACCTTTCTTTTATAAGGCGCGTTTTATGTCCTAAAGGATAAGCTTCGCAAATGGGAAGTTTCCCACATAAAAGCCGCCGCGAAGATTATATGTCTAAAATGCTTGCACCCATCACATTGGGGCGGTCAGCTTGTAGGTAACCAAGGGCTTGCCCGCATGTAGCTTCTTACCTAAAACGTGACCTTGTGTAAACCGCAAAACCCTGTCCAAAATTCATCCCGCCGACAGAGTCGGGGGTCTTCTTTTGGAAGAAAGATAAAATACCCAGGCTATAGATAGAATTAGCCTGGGTATGATTAATTGCCATATCGCTCATTGAATCACAGAAGTTCCTGCTAAATAGATTGTAAAGCTGAATCAAACTCAGATTTTGAAGTGGCAGATACTGCTGGGTGAGATTGATGTTTAATCAAGTCTGCCAAATCCTGTAGTTGATTAATTGCTTCTGCTCCTTCTAATTTCATTAATTCGCGATCATCTCTCATTTCAGTCCAGGTAATGCCATAATCTGAGACTAAAAAACGAATTAAATGACCATCTCCTAAGCTAACCATAAACGAACCACTGTTCATTTCTCCGCCACAGGTATAGCAGGATGCTAAATAACCTTTATTTTCTAAAACGATCGCTAATGCCTGAAGAGTCATGACTAAATCTTGGACAAATTGGCGATGTTGTTGTGCTAGTCTTGTGAACACTTTCGTTCCTCCAAACACCTTAAAGTTTTATTGTAGACGCTCAAGTACTTTTTTAAGTTTTTCTTAAGATTTGTCATCAAAGCATTATCACATCTATAGTTCATATTCTTTTGACTAGTTTAACTAATTTACCAGAGAACTTTGTGTGTCATTTGATTCAATTGTCTGAGGTTTTAAAACAAAATTACACAAAGAGACAGTAGTTCCATCTTTTAAGCAGGCTTCAAGATTTAATTCAGTTTCGCTATCAATTCCCGTGACTGCTAGAGAAAACTCAAAACCACTTTGTCCAGCCAGAGGAATATCAGGATACTGCTGTGCGATTACGGGACGGCGCAGGTCAACGGTCGTCTCTAGTAAGGTTTCGCTTAGATATAGAACTTTTACGGTTTGAGCCTGAGCTTTTTTTCCCAATACCCAGCCGCGCACAAAAATTGCTCCTGTCGTCAGGATAGTTTCAACAGTGGGACTAATAATCCCAAAACCCCATAAAGTTTCAAAATCTTGTTTTGGCAAGGTCTTGTTGATTTTAATCACTTGAACTGGAGTTCTCATCAAATTTAGCCAAGTATTTTGCTCTACTGCCTGCGCCAAAGTTTGCTGAGTTTTTTGATATTGAGCCTGCACGCTGCTCAACTGTTTTTGTTGTTCAAACAGCTCTTTTTTGTACCGCTGCAATTCATCTGTCATTCTTTGCAGCTTAAGCTGAGTTTCTCCCAGTTCGATTTGAAAACCCTGGTTAATTTGTAACTGCGCTTTGGTTTGAGCGAGTTGTTTGTGAGATTGTTGTAAATCCTGATTTAGTTTTTCAATCGTTGACTGCATTTTTGTCCATTTAGCATCTGTTTGCTGCAAAGACTGCTCCTGGAGCTTATTTTTTTCAGGATCTTCGTCGGAAAACCAATTGGCAAGTTTTGTCAGCTTCAAAATATTACTCCTCTGGCAATGGTGCTTAAGTTACAGGGAATGTGCGCGATCGCAACTTAATCTTCCTTGCTGTTATACTCTCCAACCAGAGAGGTTGCAAGCTTGGCAAGGAAGTGAATTAAAGAGTAAAACAATCTCAATGAGGATTACCTGGTTAAATTTTAACTTAAGATTTAGACTATGCTGGACATAATATACTCTCAATTTATTTGAATTATGTATGAGAGACAATCGCCACTTAACTTATGTTTTACGCCTAGAGCAAGTTACGCTTCAGGCTAATATAGGTGCTGGGTTGCTGTTACAGGATCTTTCATTTGCGGTTCAACCTGGAGAAATTATTAGCATTGTTGGAGCATCAGGATCTGGCAAAACTTCTTTACTAAGACTATTAAACGGTTTGGCTTCTCCTACCCAAGGAAAAATTTATTTTGCAGAAATACCAGTTGAGGAATACACCCCAGTAGAATTGCGCCGTCGGCTAGTTTTAGCACCCCAAGAACCAAAACTATTAGGGATGAAAGTGATTGATGCTTTGAGCTATCCCCTACAGTTACAGCAGTTACCAAAGTCTCAAATCCGCGCTCAAGTTGATACCTGGCTCGATTTACTGCATATTCCCGCCGAATGGCTGGTCAAAACCGAATTACAGTTATCTCAAGGACAAAGACAACTAGTAGCGATCGCCCGCTCCTTAATCATGAAACCTCAAGTAATTCTCTTAGATGAGCCGACATCAGCTTTGGATGTTGGAACAGCAACCCATTTACTGAAGGTATTAAAAAAGCTAAATCAAGACCAAGATCTCACAATTATAATGGTTAATCATCAATTGGAATTGATTCAAGATTTTGGCGATCGGCTTTTATTGCTTAATCAGGGAAACCTGTTAGAAGATCTGCCTGCAACAAAAATTAATTGGCAAAAAGTCAGCCAAAAAATTTTTCAGCTACGCTCAGAAGAAGCGCAGGAGTGGCATTGAGATTAAACAAAATTTTAAACACGGCGGGATACTGAACTCAAATGAGATTGATGAGCTTGACGACCTAATGCTAAATTAGCGGGTGCTAAAAAATCATTATCTACTTCAATCAATTCAGGATTAAAACGATAACCAATATTACGTACCGTTTGAATAATATTAGGCTGTCTTGGATTCAGCTCAATTTTTTTACGTAAAGATAGAACATGAGTATCTACTGTACGGGGATTGTCGATCGCCTCTGGCCAGGCTCTCTGCAACAACTCTGAGCGACTTAGAGGGTTACCCTCCGCCTGAGCCAAAACATACAAAAGGCTAAACTCTTGCGGGGTCAATTCAATAAAGTTGCCTTTTAACTGCACCCTTCGCTGAGCTAGGTCAATCTTAAGATCTTTACATTCCATTGACAGGGGAGCTACACCACCAGAGCGTCTTCTCCTTACTAAAGCCTCAACTCGCGCCAAAAACTCCTGCATTCCAAACGGCTTGGTTAAATAATCATCAGCACCAGCTTTCAAACCTTTAACCACATCTTGCTCTCCGCTGCGAGCCGAAAGCAGCAAAATCAAAGAATCTTGCTGTTGATACAGCCAATGAGACAACTCTAATCCGTCCCCATCGGGCAAATCTGAATCGAGAATTACTAATGTTGGTTGATGTCGATTAAAAGCATCCCGACCTTGTTGCAGAGTAGCAGATTGGCTAACTGTATAACCTGCTTGTTGCAGATGCCAACCTAGTAGTGAGCGCAAGTGAGGATTACTTTCAACTATCAAAATATGTCCTGAAACCACTTTTGCCTCATTTAAGCTTAGGAAAATTCTTATAAAGATAAAGCTAACAGAGGCTTTGACGAGATTTTGTAGCGAAGGTTACGGTGCTGCAATACTAATGGATTTGTTTAGAATTAGAAGTTGCTCAGAAATTTTTAAGTGCCTGTTAAGATACGCCAGTAAGGACGGTGTAACAAAGCTAATGATTAAAACTACTAATAGATTTGGCTTAACTCTATAGACTGATTTTTTTAAAAAATGTGATTGTTAAAACTCAACACGGTAAAATATAAAAAGACAATAAAACTTAACAACAGTTCGATTTCGGCTAATATTTTGGGCAGGATAGCCTAATTAGATTTATGATTCTCCAAGATCCACAAACGATTAGACACTATCAAAAAATTACTGACGGCATGGTCGATCTGTGGCGTAGGCGCTATAGCTTTGAGGAGATTAGGCTATATCTAGACGGATATATCTGCTGTCTGCGCAACAGCAATTTTGTAGAACAATATCTTATTCATCGTTTGGAAGAACAGGCTCTCAGTTTTTTGCGCGACCCTTCAAATTTTGAGTTGGCAAATCCTCAAACTCAAATGGAAGTTGACACTGACTATTATTAGTGGCTTTGCTGATTGAATGTACACTACAAGGGTACGATGTAAAACTGTCTTTAGCTTTAAGAACATATTAATTAGGGTTTTTTATCCCTAAAAAAAAAAGACGACTAGGTTTAGTCGTCTGGGCTTAATTTCAGATTTTAGGTCTAATCAAATTACTTAAGAAGCTAACGCAACTTCTACCATTTGTTGTAGTTCACCATTTTGATAAAGTTCGATCGCAATGTCTGAACCACCAACAAATTCTCCATTAATGTATATTTGGGGAATTGTCGGCCAATTTGAATATTCCTTAATTCCCTGTCTAATTTCAGGATCGGCTAAAATATCCACGGTTTCATAAGGAACACCAAGACTGTTGAGGATCTGCACCACATTGTTAGAAAAACCACACTGAGGCATTAGTTTTGATCCCTTCATGAAGACCATAATTTTATTTTGATTGAGCAATTGTTCTATTTTTGCCTTTACTTCGGGTGTCATAAGCTTTAATTATCTATTTTTTAATTGTTTACATTAACCAAAAATTTGTTGAAATCGATCCCCACCCTTTTTAATTACAAAATACTACATCATTAATCTTTTAAATGCGCTACACGGTTTGACCATTTGCTTGCCAAGCTTCAGGAGTGTAGGTTTTGAGTGATAAAGCATGGATTGTTTCTGATGCTAGTTCTGATTGCAATGCTCCGTATACAATTTGATGTTGTTTAACTCTGGTTTGACCTACAAAATCTGGAGAAATAATAATGGCTTCAAAATGCTGTCCATCGCCAACAACTTTGACTTCGGCATTGTTCAGCCGCTCTTGAATCATGGTTTGTACTTGTTCTGGACTAATCATAATTGTGTGGTTGGTTTGATGGAATTGATAAACATGAAATTATGACGCTTGCGAAGAGTAATTATAATTTAGAGTAACTATTTTACATTTATTCTAAGCAAAAAGACCTAAGTGTGGCTAAAGTCCTCGATAGGTTAAACAGATTACCCGAGGGAGTTAAGGAGTTGGAGCTGCGGGTGCAGGTTCGGGAGATGGAACTTGACCTTCAGCAGGAGGCTGAGGGTTTTGACTTGGGGGTGCTTCAGCTGGCGGAGATGTTACTGTTCCTGGTTTGGGAGGAGTATAGGGAGTATCGACAAAACCAATTTCTAGCAATTGTTCATAGGCTTTTTTACCCAATCCGATTCCAGGAGTTTGAGAAGTAACAATTTGAATCAAGAGGGGAATAGAAAGCTCTGACTTATTTTGTGAGCGATGGACTAAAGCTAATTGATAGGTCGCTTTATCTCTTTCCAGGCTGGTGTCTAACGCTTTTTTGCGGTTAGCTTCAGCAGCAGCATTATCTAATCCTGTAAAACTATTAAATAACTGTAGGTAGAAATTAGACAGCTGATTATAAACCTGTCGTGCATTCTGTAACTTTTCGACGGCCAGGTCATATTGTTGAGCCTCAATAGCCTGATCTGCCTCCATCATCAGCTTTTTGCCCCCCTCAATACTGAGGATACTGACTGACTGATTGGTAGAAGTGCTATCTGGCTGGCTCTGTGCTTCAGTTGTTGAAGCATCCTCGGTTGACTGTGCTTGTAGCTTGCCAGGTAATCCAAGCAACAGGAGCATAAATAATAAATAATGCGTACTATAGCGGACAATATTCTGCTTAGACATATTAGTTTTGATATTAAATTATCTACTTTGATGTCTCTCTAATACAGGAAACCAAAAGTTAGATTTGAATTAGACTTCAGGTATCTTATCACCCCAGCAGCTTACTGTCAGGACTATAAGTTTAGATGATTTTGTTAATCAAAGAGTAGTTGATCTAGGTTAGTTGCTTTATGCTGGAGCAGTTTATTTAATGCCAGTGCGCTGATAATTATTTATGTATCGCCTAACTAGGCTAGTTTATTGTTGTTTGTTGCTGGCAGCTTGTTCAAAAGATACTGACAAAATTAATAGCTTGCCTCAAGATGAATTTATTCAAGCTTACTTTAATCATCGAGAAACCCAGACGCAAACCTATATCGATCCTTATCGTCAAATTGAGCGAACAGGAGATAATTTAGAAGCAATAATTCTTCAGGAAATTACCACTGCTCAATCTTCAATTGATCTTGCTGTTTACGAGTTTAATTTACCTTTAATTGCACAATCTTTGGCAAAAAAGCAGCTTGAAGGAGTTAAGGTGAGAATAGTTTTAGATAATGATTATAGTCATTCTTTGACTGAGTTTAGTTCTGCTCAAATCAATAACTTAAATCAGCGCGATCGCCAAAAATACGAACAGCTTTTCCAATTAATCGATCTCGATCAAGATCGTCAATTGAGTTCCACTGAAATTGCTCAACGAGATGCTTTAACTATTATTAAACAAGCAGGAATTGAAGTAATTGATGACACTGCCGATGGCTCAAAAGGGAGCGGTTTGATGCATCATAAGTTTATGGTGATCGATCATAAAAGAGTCATTGCAGGTTCGAGTAACTATACCCTGAGTGACATCCACGGAGACTTTGAGCATCCAGACACAAAGGGCAATGTTAATCATCTGTTACGGATTAATAACGCCCAAGTAGCTAATCTGTTTAGTGAAGAATTTAACTATATGTGGGGTGATTCTAAGCTGGGAATTGAGCATAAATTTAGTTTAGCTAAACCTTGGCGATCGCCTCAATCTTTTAGCGAGAATAATACTCAAATTACAATTCAGTTTTCTCCCACTTCTCGACAGCAAGACTGGAATTTAAGCACCAATGGTTTAATTGGTCAAACTATTGACAGCGCTACTAAATCAGTTGATCTAGCTTTATTTGTCTTTAGCGAACAAGAATTGGCTGATCTCCTGCAACATAAACACGATCAGGGGGTGGAAATCAAAGGAATATTCGATCCTGGTTTTGCCTACCGTTATTACAGCGAAATGTTAGATATGTTGGGGGTTAGTTTACATTTACACTGTCAACCTGAAGCAAATAATTATCCTTGGCTTAATCAGGTGGATACCGTTGGGATAGCGCAGATTGAGCCTGGGGACAAACTCCATCATAAAGTTGCAGTTATAGATGATGCTACAGTAATTTCTGGATCACAAAATTGGTCAGAGGCAGCTAATTATCAAAACGATGAGGCTGTAATTGTTATTAGCAACCCCACAGTAGCCCAGCATTTTGTTCAAGAATTTCAACGACTTTACAGTTCTGGATTATTAGGATTATCAGCAAAGCTCAACAGCAAGCTTGAGCAACAGCAGCAAAAATGTGGGAGTTAACCACATCTCTTAAGATTTTAAAATTTAATTGAGATTTATTGTCAATTAACCGATATAATCTTTTTTAAGACAGCTATTGATTAATAGTTTCAATAAGCTAATCAATATTCAAATCCAGAAAGATTTAATCAGATGAGCGATCGCAATTCAGACAAACCCAGTTATATAGCAAGTGAGCAGACAAAAAAAGCAATTGTCGTAAAGTGGGCATATCGTTGGGAGATATTTAGGCGCTTACAGGCTTTAGATATAGATTGTCAATGTGCGACTAATGAACCTCTGCTGGTAAACTTGGATAGCCCTACGACTTTGGCACAGGTGTGGAGCGTTATCAGACAATCAACTGCTCAACGTCATCAGTTAGTTGATTGGTTGAACGATTGCTGGAACATAAACTATGGTCGTGACCTATAGAAAGTTATTCAAAGATTTTCAACTATGTTACTAACGAGTAAAAATAGCAGTATGAGTGCAAGCTTCAACTTTAACGGTAAGCTGAGTAAAATTGCTTACCAGAAAAAGCGAATCAAATATCTCAAGCTCAAAACAGAGCAAGGTAAATATTGGGTCAAAATTCCCAAGCAGTTAAGCAAACAACTGGCTGGTTTATCTCCTGGATGTCAATTGCAAGTTGAGGGGAAAATAAAACAATTTCCAAAAACAGGCAAAGCTCAGTACAAAGTCAAAACGTTAGCAGTTATTGCTCCAGACAAATCAGCTACACCGCCCATTAAGAGCAAAACGATATCTTTGCTCCCCGTGTTTGATAGCAAAATCAAGTCCAAGGCAAAAGTGCTAATTTGTCAAAAATCTAACTGCTGGAAAAAAGGTGGTCAACAAGTTTGTGCTGAAATAGAATCTATTTTAAGCGATCGCGGTTTGACGAAAGAGATTCCGATTCAGAAAATAGGCTGTCTTAAGCAGTGCAAAAAAGGTCCAGCCTTAATCATGATGCCTGATAAAACCTGTTACAACAAAGTTAAACCACAACAGATAGCAAAGATGGTAGAAAAACACCTGATTACCAATAGTAATTACTGTTCATTGTTCGGCGACGAAACTTTATTGACATTAGCTCAATTTGCTAGCGATCGCTTTACTCAAAAAACCGCAACACAAAAGCTTGAGCAATTGCAATAGTAGATATCCTAGTTCCTAAACAAATATTGATTGAACTTTAGGGCGTTGGTGAATGGGAGAGTGTGAAGTGGGCGAAGAGAGACTCGAACTCTAAACTATGCGTTTTGCTGACGTGGTTACTAAGCTTGAAATGTACCTAGAACAACGTTTACAGTGTTTTAGGGTACAAAATGGGTACAGATTATAATCATGAAATCGGTTACGAAACTTTACAAAAAAACTTTAGAAGGTATCAGAAAGAAACACCCAAGGGGGTGAGCCTTCAGAACAAGCGAAATAAGACGATAGTTCTAAAATTCAAGATTAACGGTAAAAGAAAAAAGCAAGGGGTGTAATTGTACCTTTACTCTAGATGGGATGGTAGAAGCTAGCAAGGTAGCTGAAAAGCTTAAGACCTGTTCATCTATAG
>JAAUOU010000030.1 GCA_012034765.1 Pleurocapsaceae cyanobacterium CSU_1_1
GATCGCGCGCAACTTAGCCCTAAACTTATATCGAGATGCTGGATTTGACAATATGGCTCAGGCACAGCGCAAATGCCAATTCAGCCTAAAACATATCGCGTCTCTTTTTAGAATGAAATAGCCCTGTGTAAGACCAAGGCGAAACTAACAAGGGAACGTGATAATGAGCCTTTAGATCGCTGATGCCAAAGCGAAGGGGAATTTCATCTAAAAACGAAGGATCGGGATAATTTCCGTAGCGAGCAAAATAATTACCTACCGAAAAAATTAGTTCATATATCCCTATTTCCAATTCCTCTCCTGTCAACAGTGGTTCGTCGGTGCGTCCATCTTGATTGGTTTTTGTGGTTTTTAAGAGAGTTTTAGAATCTATTCTCAGGTCGAGTTGCCAAAGTGCGATCGCAATTCCTGTTCCAGGACAACCGTTAGCCGTATCTAATACATGAGTAGTTAGTTTACCTGACATAAATATTGATTGTTTAATTTTTTAATATTGTTTGATTAAATAATTATTCTCATACTAATTTAATCTAGCGAACCTCAATTAAATTTGTGCCAAAATGGCGCTGTCTTCGTTATTGCTTGTCGTCGTCATTGTTGATGATAATTTGCTTTAGAGGAATCAAAATTGAGACAGTAGTACCTTTGCCGATTCCAGGACTTTCTAAAGAGATAGCACCCTGCATTAAATTCATCAGATTACGCGAAATAGCCAACCCTAAACCTGTTCCCCCAAACTTTCTGGTAGTTGAACCATCAATCATGACAAAGGGATTAAAGAGTTTATGCTGTTGGTTGGGGTCGATACCAATACCTGTATCTTCAATTTTAATGACAATGTATTGGTTCAGTTGTTGCCATGTTTTGGGATAACTATCGATTAGAGAACTAGTGGGATCATCTTCTTCAGTAGTTATTGCTGGTTTGGGAAAAGAAATATTATTGATTGAAGCTTGAATATCTCTTTGGTAGTTGGCTTTTGAAGCTAAGGAATATTGATAATTATCGAATTCTTGATCGTTTGGTAAGAGTTGCGTAGCGATCGTGATCGTGATCCTACCGCGATCGGTAAACTTAACGGCGTTACTAACAATGTTGATTAATACCTGCTTTAGTTTGGCTTTATCTGCCATAACGTAAATCTTTTTTTTCCAAACAGGCATGTCTAAATGCAAATTTTTCTGTTGGATAGAAACTAGATGAAGATTGACCGCTTCACTAAGTAGTTTGTCTAAATTGACGGGTTCAATTTGTACTGACAGTTTTCCCGACTCAATCTTGGAAATATCTAGTACATCATTAATGATGCCCAAAAGGTGAATGGCTGCATCATCTGCCTGCTGTAAAAATTCTCGTTCCTCCTCTTTGCTGTCACAATAACCCTCTTGAACCACACGAATACAGTTGATGATACCGTTGAGAGGAGTTCTCAGTTCGTGAGAAGTAGTGGCTAAAAATTCGCTTTTCAACTGGTTGGCAGTTTGAGCCTGTTTCCAAGCCATAACGATTTCATCTCCCCAAGCTCGGAGTCGGCTCACCATATCGTTGAGAGAGAGAGAAAGCTGATTAAATTCGCGAATTTGAAAATTTTCGGGCAGGCGATCAACCTTAGAATGTAAATGTTCATCTTTAAGTGAATAATCTCTAATTTGCTCCAAAGGACGAGCCAGTTCACGGGAGAGATAGAGAGTAGCTAACGAACAAGCAGCGATCAAACCTAGAGTCATACCCACAAGAGCTTGTTGAATGTCCTTGAGAGGTTCTAAGGCACCATCTAAAGGACTGACCGCTAAAATGATCCATTTTTCTCCTTTATTGCTGGTTACGGGAGAAGGAATAGAACTATATCCAGCAACTAATTCAACTCCATCCGTCTCTAGATAAAACAGGTGCAAAAAATTAGGCTTGTTGGATATTGCATTTTGCATCAATTTTGTTAATCTTTGAGCGTCGGGCATTTGTTTAATATTGCGTCCCACTCGCTGCTCAAAAGGATGAGCGAGAATTGTGCCATCTTGATCGATGACTACGGGATAGCCTTCTAGAGAACCTGGCTCAATAATTTCTTGAGCGAGAACTGCCGATTTGATGCTTAAGGCGTAACGAAGATTGCCTCGGCGATCATAGATAGGAGCAGTCAACCATAATTTTAGTTGACGACCTGAAGGATTTTCACTTACTTCCTCAGAATTTCTGATTAAAGGTGTAGTTGATGCAACTAATTGGACATCCACTTGAGATGCAGTGGTAAAAACTCGCTGTTTTTTCTTCCAGGTACTATTTTTTAGCTCAACTGGCTCTTTACAGGTAGAAGCAGTAATAGAACTAGTTTTAAGATTGGTAATCTGAGCGCAGAGTATACCTGCTGGCAAGACTTCTTCTATTTGAGAGATTAGTAATTCACCATTAAAATGTCTGAGCGGGCGATCGCTGCATCACCAGCACTGGCTAGATTATTTTGCAAAGCTTCAATCGACTGTTGGATAATCTCTCCCTTTCTAACGGCACTTTCGGTTAAATTTTGTCTAGCAGTCTCCAAAAAAGTCGAACGAGCTTTCCTGTAGGTGACATATACCCCAACTAACAAGACTGGAACGCTGACTAAAAGAATGCGCGAGAGTAAGATTCGTCGAAAAGAAGATTGACCATGTGCCATAAGGAAAAAGGAAAGACGTAGCCCCACGCTTAAACTAGATCTCTACTGTTGTATTGTATTTTAATCATATCCATTCAAATAACATTTGCCAGATCCATTGAGAGAAAATTAAGCAAATATATAGCATTAATGAACAATCGATTACACACCACTGTTATTCTAGCAATGACTGTTGATGGGAAAATTGCCGACTATCAAAGTTCTGCTGCTCGTTTTGGTTCTGCTAACGATCGCACTCACCTCGAACAACAGATATCTTTAGCAGATGGAGTCTTGTTTGGTGCGGGGACATTGAGAGCTTATGGTACAACTATGTCGGTTTCCCAGCGACAACTATTGCAAGTAAGAAAAGCGCGATCGCAATCACCCCAGCCGATCCAAATTGTCGTCTCCGCCTCAGCAGATTTAGATCCTCAGTGGCGCTTTTTTCAACAACCGATCCCGCGATGGTTAATTACTATCCCTAAAAATGAGGGCAAATGGCAAAACAGGAATGAATTTGAGCGGATCTTAATTGCTCCAGAAGATAATTCTTTCATCAATTGGACAACAATTTTTCAACAGCTAGCAGAATTAGGTTTAAATAAATTAGCTATCTTGGGTGGAGGGGAACTAATAGCATCTTTGTTAGCCGAAAATTTAATTGATGAATTGTGGTTAACTCTTTGCCCTGTAATTTTTGGCGGAAATGCCCCTACTCCTGTAGGGGGAACAGGATTTATGCAGTCTCAAGGCAAAAAACTCCAGCTATTAGAAGTAAAGCAAATAGACCAAGAATTATTTTTACACTACCTGGTAGCTAGTAGTAGGGCGGACAACAGTTAAAAGTTTGCACCTCGATCTAGTTTGACCAACTGGATTGAGCCAAAAAAAATCTAAATTGCGCTCGATTATTAGTTAATTGATTATCAGCAATCTAAGATAATAATGTTTACTCATATTCACTGATGCAAATAAAACATGAATACTCCTGAAACCGATGTTAAAGACCGTAGCTTCGGCGCTTTAATCTATTTATTTCCTTTAATCTATTCCTTACCCTTCGGCATTATCTTATTATCTCAATTTCCCTAGCTAGCTCAATTTTTCTCTCCTGTCATTGCTTTATATAGCCTTACTAACAGCCTTCCTTTTGCTAGTTTAATCATCTTCTTTGGTTTGTGGCTGGGAGTAGTGAGAAATGACAAAGTAAGCTATTTTTTACGTTTTAATGGCATGCAGGCAATCCTGCTCAATATTATTCAGATTCTCTTTAGCCTGATTATGGGAGTTCTTATTCCCGCTTTTGGCGCACAAAGCTTAATTAGTGAAACTCTCAACAATACAATTTTCATGGGTAGTGTTGCTGCCTGTTTTTTTTGTATGGTTTTTTCTGTACAGGGTAAATATGCTGACTTACCAGGTATTTCTGAAGCTGCCTCTTCCCAAATTCGTTAAGAAATAGTTAATTTGGTTCAAAAGCGATCGCCTATTCTCAACTGGGATCGCTTTTTAACCACTATTTTGATTAGCTAAACAGTGCGCGCCTGTTTAATCATGGCCACTAAAGTGTGATGTGCATCTTCGGCATCTTTGAGAGAGTGATCGAATTCTACCCTGACAGGAATAGCTTCTCCAGCGATTTGAGCCGAGATATTCATTCCTTGGGGATCGATGGATTCCATAATGGCGGTTTCAGTTTCAGGGGCATTACCATATACTTGGGCGTAAAGAGCGATCGCCGAACCATGGTCTTGGTTCATATGTTGACAAATGCGATCGCTAATGGCGGGTGTAATAGCTTCAGACATAATTACTTGAGATCAATAAAATAGATTTAAAATCAACTTGTCTTATCACCATAAACTTAATTGCTAAAGTAATTCAATATTTCTTACCTTCCGAATTGTTTGGGGCAACACCCCGACTAGTAAAGCAAATGCTTCATCAGGCAGATCTGCTACTGTTGCTACATCAAACCAATGTTCAAACTGATTTAAAATAACCTGCGCTCTTTCGGTGGGGACGGGGTTATCAATGATTTGCTTGGTTAATTTAACCCACTGTCGTCGCATTTTATATGCCTGTTTTCTTGCCTGGGAATTGCTGGGAGTAACTAAAGACAAATTTCCTACTGCCAAAAGCTTAGACACATCTAAATCAAATTGTCCCCCCACAATTGCTCCTGGCCCTGCAAATTCAGCATGATAAGTTTTATAGATAATCAAACCATTTTTGCGACGGGGATTGACAATCAGCAATTCTCCCTGCTTCAATTGCCAGCGAACTTGGTCGCAAATATCTTGATTACCAGACGATATTTCTGGTTGGTCTAAGCTCACAGCGTTCTCCAATTTGACTTTGGATTGATGATCTATATTTTGCTCGTTCACTCTTAAAGTCTGATTGTGCAGGCTAAAATTTTGCCAATTATCATTAACTAACCTAGCAGGTATTCAATTTTTAGCAGGTGGGAAGAATTTTTTTTAGCAGTAAGCGAGGGGAATAATCAAACCATAAATTTCCCCAATTCAGCTCAATTTGAGAGATTTGATAACCATTTTGACAGTATAGTTGTTTAGCTGATTCATTGCGATCTAAAACATGAAGCTGAGTTTCTTGATAACCCCAGTCTAAAGCAGCCTGTTCACAAGCTGTTAACAGCTGACTAGCAATACCTAAGCGACGGTAATTTTGAGCTACGGCTAAATTAGAAATATAGGGATATTGGGGACTAGTCGACCACAAGGCAGAACGAAGTGCGACTTCAATCGTCCCCACAATTAGCGATTCGGAATCGGAGTTAGATTGGGCATCTTGATTGTAATTGGCAGAAGTCATTTTCGCGACCAAGCAGCGGTAATGAGGCGAGGTAGAACGCAAACGATAACGTAAATCTTCATTAATGGTAAATCGCAGAAAAGGATAGACCCAATGGGCAAATTCAGGAAAGTTATAAAAACTTTGCGCCAAAATAGCGCTGATTTCCTTGGTGTCTTCAATTACGGCAGGATGAATCGTTAACTTTAAATCGTGTTCAACATCACTATCGAGAGATTTAAAAACCATTAAATGTAAGAATTAGACTCAATTTTTTTAATTAATTTTTTTAATTATTGTAGCTGTAGATTGAAGCCAGTGATTGTTCTTAAGTTTGTTTGGGAATAATAAAGCCATGGTAGGGCTGGAACAATTGCCATCCATCATTCCATCATTGTTTTATTTTAAGCCGTTAGCTTTTAATAGCTGGTTTTGATCGCTATTTTGTTCTCCCAACCCAAAATTGAGAATTGAATTAATGCTCCAACAATCTGAATACAGCCAGTTAATGAGTGATTTATCTTGGGAAAAGATAGGTCAATCCATCGTTGATGTCATTGGTCAATCACTTAATTTAGATATTGTCATCTTACATCTGCAAAAATTTAATCATGGTGTAGAACAGCATTTCTTCTACCAAAAATCTACTCCAGAAGTTGCTCAAATAGAGCGAAATTTACTCAAATTAACAGTTGCCTCTCAGACTGAATTTGCCTGTAATGAGATTTTAGTAATTAATCAATCTGAGGTAGATCAATCCACTTTGCCAGTAGATAGGTATAACGCCTGTATTCAAGCCAAGATTGCGACAATTATCTCCATTCCTTTATGTTTTCAGGCAAATTTATGTGCATCCTTGACCATTCATTCCCTCAATAGCGATCGCCTCCAGCTACCACAGCTAGAAATCGTCAAAACCCTGGCAACTCAAGCAAATTTAATGCTTTCTCAGATGTTAGCGCGAGACAAGCTGCAAGAATTAGCCCAAAGAGCAACTACCATCAATCGCATCACTGCTACCATTCGTGCTAGTTTGGATCCTCCTGTAATGTTCGCTGCGATCGCCAAAGAATTAGGCTCGGCTTTAAATGTAGATGGTTGCACCCTTTCTTTATGGACGCAAAGCGATCGCTTTGTCCGCTGTGTTGGTTTGTATAATCCTCACGAACCACAAATTATGCTGGATTCCACTAGTTGGCAACAGGCAACTACCTCTACAGTACCCATTGCCGAAAATCCGATTTTGCAGGCTCTATTATTTACGAAAAAGACTGTTATGTCTAAAGATTTAGAAAAACAGCGAAACATGGCTCGTTATGAGCTTCCTTGGCACGCCAAAGCTAGAGCCTTAATGATTGTTCCCCTGATTGTCGAAGATGAGATTATCGGCAGTATTACCCTACGACAGTCTGATGCTTCTCGTAACTGGAGTACTTCAGAAACAGAACTAGCCGAAGCAGTGGCTTCCCAAGCAGCGATCGCGGTACAGCAAGCCAAACTATATCAACAGCTTCAGGTTGAAGAACAAAAAGTCAAGAAGCTTAATTACTATCTAACTGAATCAGTCCTCAAACGCTTTTTGCCCGCAGCGATCGTCAATAAGGCAGCCACAGGGAAGCTTTCCCTCGATTTGACTCCTGAACCTCGACGCATTACTGTCCTGTTCTGTGATTTAGTCGGTTTTACCAATTTATCGAGTCGTCTAGAAGTTGTGTTGCTAGCAGAAATTCTCAATGAATATCTCGAAGCAATGAGCAAAGCTGTGTTCGACCACAACGGTACGGTAGATAAATTTGTCGGCGATGGAGTAATGGCAATGTTTGGCGCTCCAGAAGATTTATCTTGTCCCGAACAAGCTAGAAGAGCGGTTTCTACAGCTAAAACAATGTATTTTTATCTCCACAAGTTAAACCAACGCTGGCAAGCTAAAGTGAACAGTGACGGTTCAATCCCTATCCTGCAAATGCGCTGTGGGATACATCAAGGTAAAGCGGTAGTGGGGATGTTTGGTGGTGGACAAAGAAAAGACTATACAGCGGTCGGTAAGGTGGTTAATATTGCGTCTCGTCTGCAAAGTGTAGCTTTACCCAACAGTATTTTAATTTCCGAAACTACGGCTAATGCTCTCAAGCAAAATATTAATTGGGGACAAGTCCAAAATTTCCAGCTTAAAGGTATTGATGATGACTTTAAAGCCTATAGGATTAGGTTCAAAAGTCCAGAGTTATCTAAGTAGTCAAAAGTAATACTTAACGAGAGTGGGTAATTCGCCAGCTTAAAAGAATCACGGGGATGATCCCGACTAGGACGATAGCTAAGGCTGGTGCAGCAGCTTCAACAAGCCTTTCATCAGAAGCGTATTGATAGACTCTAATCCCTAAAGTATCAAAATTGAAAGGACGAATCACCAAAGTGGCGGGAAGCTCTTTCATCACATCGACAAAAACCAAAATAGTGGAAGTTAGTAATCCTCCCGACATCAAAGGCGTATGAATATTCCAGAGAGTGCTGGTTGAGCCGTACCCCAGACTACGGGAAGCATCATCTAAACTGGGAGGAATTTTATTGAGGCTAGATTCCACCGAACCAAAACCAACTGCCAAAAAGCGGACTAAATAAGCAAAAATCAGAGAGAAGATCGTGCCTGAAAGCAATAACCCCGTAGAAAGATTAAAAGTAGAGCGCATCCAGTGATCGATAATATTATCCAACCCCGCCACAGGAATTAATACGCCCACCGCAATCACCGATCCTGGGATTGCATAACCCATTGCCGCAATTCTAACCGCTGTTTTCATCAGCCAGTTGGGTTCTAATCTTTGTCCATAAGCCATGATCACTGAGATCAACAGGGCAGCGATCGCCGTAATACTGGCTAAAATAAAGCTATGCTGGGCTAAATTGCCAAAATCGCCATCAAAGGCACTATCGAGATTGTTTAAGGTTAACTGTAATAGATATCCCCCAGGAATGATAAAACCTAAAATCACTGGTAATAAACAAAAGACCAGCGCCAACAGGCTATGCCAAGGGTTGAGCTGAAAGGGAGTAAGTCTTTCAATAGAGCTAGAGCGATCGTAATATTGAGCTGCATTGCGCGATCGCCTTTCTAAAACAATTAGAATCAAAACAAAGACCATCAAAAAAGCTGCCAACTGAGCTGCTGCCGATCTTTCTCCCATGCCTAACCAGGTACGATAAATTCCTGTCGTAAAGGTGTTAACCCCAAAATACTCAACTGTTCCCAAGTCATTGAGGGTTTCCATCAACGCCAAGGCCAAACCAGCCATAATTGCTGGTCTAGCGAGGGGTAGAGCTACAGTAAAAAAACTTCGCCAGGGACTACAGCCAAGAGAGCGACTAGCTTCGATGGTACAAACCGACTGTTCTAAAAATGCCACTCGCGCCAAGAGATAAACGTAGGGATATAGCACCAACAACAACATTATTGCTGCTCCTCCTAAAGAACGAATTTCAGGAAACCAATAATCGTCCACTCCACTCCAGCCGAATAAGTTACGTAGAGCTGTCTGCACAGGGCCAAAGTAGTCCAGCATCGCTGTATAAGAATAAGCCAATAGATAAGCAGGGGCAGCCAAAGGCAGCAGCAAGAGCCAATTTAACCATTTACTTCCCCAAAAACGACACATGGTTACCAGCCAGGCAGTACCTACGCCGATTAGACAGACTCCTGTTCCGACCAACAGCATGAGCCAGAAGGAGTTGACAATATAATTTGCTAAAACTGTAGTAGCTAGATGTTGCCAGACAGCACCAGATTTAGTGAAAACACTACTAAACACAAATAAAATCGGGATGGCGATGATTAAAGCGATCGCCATAACTAATAAAGTCCAGCTACTGAGAGCAAAACCCTTAGCTATTTTACGTGGAGAAAGGGAAATCAAAGTCAGTTTCTCTCGTTATTATTCTGATAATCAAATTCTACCAAGAGTAATAGCAATGAATTACTTCTTGTCCCAATCCTTACGCCATTGTTTCATCTGCTCAATCTCTTGTTGTTGAGAGTTCAAAATATCTTGAGATAGTTTCTTGACATCAGGACGCTTGGTTTTACCCAAAGCATCTTTTGCCATCACCAGCGCGCCTTCGTGGTGAGGAATCATGGCATCAATAAAACGCAGATCGAAATCAGGATCAGCTTTCCCTAAATCCATGCTCATCATCATACTTTGCTCCATATCTTCTGACATTGCCATCATGTGACCCATCTCTGCACTCCAAGCCATAGGAGTTTGATTAGCATTAGGATACCAAGTTGTACGCCATTGTTTCATTTGCTCGATTTCTTGTTTCTGAGCAGTGATAATATCTTGGGCTAATTTTTTCATTTCAGGACGCTGCGATTTTGTCAACGCTTCTTGGGCCATATTCACAGCCCCTTGATGGTGCATCAGCATACTATCGATGAATCGTAAATCGTAGTCCGCATCAGCAGGTCCTATGTCCATCGACATATCGTGCTGCATCCCACCATCTTGCATCATCATATCGCCATGCTGTTTTATGTCTTGCTTGTTACTAGCTTCGGTGGCTTTAGTATTTGAGGCTGGGGTTTGGTTAGAAATAGCTGAAGTGCAAGCAACCATAAGTGTGCTGAAACCTATAAATGTTAAGGTTACCAATCTAGTTTTAGTCAGAATTGTGTGCATAAATATCGGAATCGAATTTTATTACTCAATAGTCTAGAATTACATACGAATATGAAATAGAGATGAAATTTTTTCTTTAAAAGTCTCTGGAGGATATTAAGTCCGTGAGTATCAGTTCCGCAGGTACTATAAAGATGATGTGTTGTCGCTAAAGCCTGAACTAATTCGGTTTTTCCAGGACTAGGTTGCCAAACTTGAGGGTTATTATAAGCATAATAAGTTTCAACACCATCAATATTTAATTCGGCAGCAGCAGGAACTAACTGGCTCGCCGAGCGACGATAGCGTTCTGGATGAGCTAAAACCGCTAATCCACCAGCCTGATGAATGCTCTCAATTACTCGTTCGGCTTGAGCAGCTTTTTCTTGAGGTCTATCTCCTTGCAGATATGAGCTAATAGCTGAATGCTCAGGATTGAATCCATAACCCAAGATATGTACTTCTACTTCTAATAATTGAGAAGTAATTTCTGTACCTGTCCATAGCTGAGGTAAGTTTTTTTGCTCTAAACTAATAGTGGCAAGATATGATTCGGCTTCTTTGAAGCCAGCTACAGAATGGTGATCCGTAATCGCCAAACCTTTTAAGCCGATCGCGATCGCTTGCTCTATTAATTCTACTGGTGTGAGCTTACCATCAGAAGCAAGAGTATGTAGATGAAAGTTGTAGGCGCGAGGACAACTAGCAGCATCAATCGTTTCCCAGACACTTTTTAAGTATCCAGTATCCTGTGCTGTAGGTCTAAGAGGATATGTAACAACCATAAGTGTCAAGGAGCAACAGAGAAATGTTTCTAATTGTTACAAATACCATAGCAAAATAAAAGACCCCTTGGCAGAGCTTGAACTAGGAAATAACCATTAAGAAATTGTTAAATCTCTTGACAGATATGTTTTCAAGGCTATCAAAAAAAAAGATCGATTCCCAATAAAATATATAAAATTAGTTAATAATTTTTAGATGACGACTTTGCTACCTGCTGTCCTTCCTGTGGGCTTGATTATCTTGATTGGCTTTGTTGTCGGTCGCACTATTCCTCTTCAGCGTTCAACCCTTTCTCAGTTATCCCTTTTCGTCTTATCTCCCGCCTTAGTGATTAATAGTTTATATCGTACTGAGTTGTCTTTAGATAGCTCCACTAAGCTATTGATTGGCTTTGCCTTAACATCTCTGGGTATCTACGGGATTGTCACCGCCGTAAATCGTCTCCTAAATCTTCGCGATCCTTTGAGCCGAGCCATTACCGCCGTGGTGATGTTTCCCAACAATGGCAATATGGGTTTACCCGTCGCCACTTTTGCTTTTGGTACAGCAGGATTGGATCGGGCAATTATTTATATGCTGGGTTCTGCCTTTTTGATGTTTTGCTTTGGACCAGCGATGCTTCAGGGCAAGGGGATCGCTGAGGGCTTGAAGCTAACTCTTAGGCTGCCTCTGTTGTGGGCATTTTTATTAGGTTTAAGCCTCCATTTCACAGCACTAAAAATACCTTGGGGATTAGATAAAGGGATTCAGCAGTTAGGTGCAGCAGATATCCCCATCGCTTTAATTTTGCTAGGAATTCAACTATCCCAGACTCGGTTTCGACCAGAGATTAAAGAAATTATTTTAGCGATCGCTCGTTTACTTGGTGCGCCGATAATTGCCTATATAATTGGCAGGCTACTTCAGTTAGAAACCCTCAACTTACAAATCCTTGTTTTGGAGAGTGGAATGCCTACTGCGGTTAGTTCTTTTGTGATTGTCAGTGAATTTGGTGGCGATCAAGATTTAGTCGCCAGGGCAATTGTTACTTCTACATTATTGAGCTTTATTACTCTGCCCATTGTTTTGTCGTTTTTGTTGACTCTTAATTCTTAGCTCTTGCACAGACTCTAATAGTAAATTGGCGATCGTCAATTCAATCGCCAATTTAAATTTACTTGAAATTTTTATCCTGACACAGGATCATTCAAAAGAGTGATTCTGGATTTTCGCTGCTTTGTTGTTGCTGATGTTGATTAAGATCACAATTGGAGAGGTTATCGCCCAATACTGATTCACCGTGACTCATCTCAAAATCTGAGTTGCCTAATCCTAAATTTTCTGAAAAACTAGTGAGATCACCAGCATAATTGTAGTTATTAAAAGTCAAACTGGTTTTTATCTGAAGATGCTTCATTGTCAGGAAAGTTCACCGCATCATCGTCACCTGCCATGAGAGAATCGCCAGAAGTACCAGTTAAATTGTCTTTAGATCCGCTAGATGTTGTGGCTGAATCATTTTTTGCAGTGTCCACTAGATTAGGGCTCTCTAAGTCTGATGAGTTGCCCGTTGAGTCGCCGCTATCATCTTTGCCAGTTATGGGATCACTATTCTGTTCTTGGGGCGGATTAGGTTGATTGCTATTGCCTTGGGGAGTACCAAAGACTTGAGTCCAATAGTGATGATAATTTACTGAACCCGAATCATTTTCCAGAAGTTCATAGCCAATGCCAATCTCGGTATAGTCGGCATTGAGAATATTGGCACGATGACCAGGGCTATCCATCCAGCCTTGTACTACTTCTGCCGCTGTTTTCTGCCCCGCCGCAATATTTTCTCCTGTGTAAGAATATTGATAACCAGTGTCTTGGACGCGATCGCTGACATCAGAACCATCTACTCCTGTGTGACTAAAAAAGTCATCTGCTGCCATACTATCGCTATGACCTTGAGCGGCTTGAGTCAATCGGTTATTTAATGTTAAGGGCTTTAAACCAGCTTTTGCTCTTTCGGCGTTGGTTAATTCTAATACTTGATTAATTAATTGAGAAGACATAAAATTATTTGCTAAATTTTGTGTGATTTTCGTGAAGTCTTTATGTATTTGACTTCCTCATTTATAAAATTTTTATGAAGTGACCCTTAGTGATCGCAATTGTTCGCTCAAGATGTTTTTGATTACCCACAGAGAGATAAACAAGTAGTATGATAGAAACTTTTTATTCTGGCTATTGTATAGGTGAGATCACCAGAAAAACATTGCTATTTGACCGATTCTAGTTAAGAAAAAGGGGTAAGAGGAAAAAGCATTGCATCAAGACTCTTCAGTAGTGGATCATCGAAGGCGTTTTTGGCAATTAGCGATCGTCAACGTGATTTCTAATCTCATGGTGCCATTGGCTAGTCTAGTTGATTTGGCATTTTTGGGTCATTTGACGGAAATTAAACATTTAGCAGGAGTGGCGATCGCCACAGTGTTGTTTAATTATATTTATTGGACGTTTGGGTTTCTCCGCATGGGGACGACAGGATTAACCGCCCAAGCTAGAGGTCGAGGAGATCGTGAAGTTGAGATACTCACTTTATTACGTAATAGTGCGATCGCTTTAGTCATTGGCATAATTATTCTCCTGCTACAGCAACCCTTAAGAGAAATTGGTTTTTTCTTACTACAAGCCGATCCTGAAGTACTCCAGGCAGGAAAAGCTTACTATAACGCCTTAATTTGGGGTGCGCCTGCAACTTTGCTCAACTTTGTTTTATTGGGTTGGTTTTTGGGACGAGAACAAAAGCAAGGAGTGTTCCTAATTTCTTTGATTAATAATGGCGCAAATATTATTTTAGATTATTTGTTTGTGGTGCGCTGGGGACAGGAGAGTGAAGGAGCGGGTGCTGCTACGGCTCTGAGTCAGTTAGTCACTCTAATTGTTGGCTTAATTTTGGCAGATCGTCAACTTAGGGAAATATCTAGACAACAACAGCGATCGCTTAGACAATTTATTGGGCAAATTTGGGAATTATCCGCCCTCAAAGCTGCTTTTTCTCTAAATAAAGATATTTTAATCCGTACTTTGGCGCTAGTATCTACTTTTGCCTTATTTACTAACCTCAGTGCGACGATGGGGACGACGACTTTAGCTGGGAATACTCTATTGTTGCAGGTGGTAACTCTAGCAGCCTATTTTATTGACGGGATTGCCTTCGCCACCGAAAGTATTGCGGGTAATCTGCACGGACAGGGGGCGAAAGCGCAACTGCTGCCTTTACTTCAATTAGCGGGGGGCGTGAGCTTACTATCTGGCTTGGGTTTTGCTGCGGTGTTTAGCTTTTTTCCGCTCCCTTTATTTGGTTTATTAACCAGTCACTCAGAGGTAATTCAGCAAATTAGTAACTATCTTTGGTGGTTATTTCCTGTGTTGGGTTTTGGTTCAATTGCCTACATGCTGGATGGCTATTTTTTAGGCTTAACCGCTGGGAAGATATTACGCCAGTCCACCTTAATTGCTGCGTTCATTGGTTTTGCTCCAATGGCGATCGCTGCTTGGTATTGGCAAATGAATCACCTACTCTGGCTGGCTTTAGCTTTATTTATGGCAACTCGAAGTATTACTTTAGGGTGGAAAATTAATTATTAAGCTACTACTACTTGTAAGCTAGATCAATAAAACTCAATAATATTGACGCAAGAAGTATTATGTTAGGCAAAATATTGAAGAGTATCAGTTGGCTAGATCGTCATTGGTTATATGGTTTAATTTGTGGATTAATAGCAGTTTCGATTGTTTTTACCCAAACCTATGGGCTTAAATCTCAAGCTGCATCATCGCAATTAGTTTCTGTAGCAGAACCAGAATTAGTAGATTTGGAGCAATTTTCTGATTTAGTTAGCAAGTTAGAGTCGAAATGGGAAAACACTTACGAAAGATACTTTGACCGCGATTTTGCTCATCAGTTTAGTTCCGTCAATCAAATTGCCGAGCGTCTGCAAGCAGTTCAAGAGAAGACTGAGATTAACCCTGCGGTTATTTGGGTTATGCCAGCCGATGATTTTTTAGAATTAATTTTAGTTACTCCTGATGCACAGTTTGTCGTCAAAAAAATTCCTGGTGCAAACCGCGAGAGATTGACCAAGAGGATCGATGAATTAGGAGTGGCAATTAGCGATCGCAACTCTCTCAAATATTATCCTCCAGCTAGATTAATTTACAATTGGATCTTTAAACCTCTCGAACCTTATTTAGAAGCCGAAAACATCGACACATTATTGCTTTGTACTGGGCCTAAACTGCGTTCTCTTCCCTTTGCAGCGCTACATGATGGAGATAAGTTTATCGTCGAAAAATATAGCTTGGCTCTTATTCCTGCCTTTACTCTCACAGATACTAGCTATAATGAGCAGTCAGATCGGCAGGTTTTGGCAATGGGAACATCTAAGTTTAACAACTTGCCGTCACTGCCTGGAGTAGCAATTGAGCTAGAAACTATTGTGCCAAAGTTGTGGTCGGGACGCAAAATAACCGATCAAGATTTCACAGTAGCCAATCTACAAGATGTTCATCAAAGAGAAGGCTTTGATATTATTCACATCGCTTCCCACTCTAAGTTTAACCCTGGCTCTCCTGAAGATTCTTTTATTCAGTTTAGCGATCGCCGTCTAAGTTTAGCTCAAATTAACGAGTTAAATTTAAAATTACCCCCAGTTGATTTATTGGTTTTAAGTGCTTGCCAAACCGCTTTAGGAGATGAAGATGCGGAGTATGGTTTTGCAGGGTTAGCGATGCAGGCGGGGGTAAAATCTGCTTTAGCCAGTCTTTGGTCAATTGATGATATGGGAACAGTTGTACTGATGAGTGATTTTTATCAGCAGTTAAAATCTACTCCCAGTAAATCAGCAGCATTAAGACAAGCCCAAGTTAATTTGCTGCAACGGAAAATTTTTGTTAAAAATGCTCAAATTCAAGGATTAGACTTCAAAGTTGATCTGACAGACATAATCTCAGAGACTCAAACTCAAGACTTTGCTCATCCCTATTATTGGGCAGGATTTACTCTGATCGGCAATCCTTGGTAGATTAAACCTAGACCTATCTCAATACTGTTCGGATCAGCGGATTTAATTTATTGCTATGGAGAGATAGGGAGATAGGGAAGTAGGGAAGTAGGAAAGTAGGGAAGTAGGGAAGTAGGGAAGTAGGGACTATTTCTTTTTCAATAATCCTTTTGTAACTAACTCTTCAGCGAATAACTTAGGAGAAACAATAGTTACCCCTGCTACAGTCTTGCCAAAAAGAAAACTAAAATCTCGTTTATCTCCTGTCAATAAATAAGTGCATTTTTGAGCGATCGCACTACCGAGAATAGGAATATCTTTTGATTTTATCGTAACTGGTAAATTTAAAACTAGCTTATTACTAGTAGTAACTTTTGTTAGCAACAATTCAAACACTTCTAAAGAACCAAACTTTTTTAGCTTTAAATTCTTTCGTGCTTCTTCAACCGCATAAGGACTTGTAACGCATTGTCCGTAATGTTGTGCAATGTTTATCAGCTTGGCAACATTGCTTTTAGGTGCTGCTGCACTAAACAAAATATTGGCATCGAGAAAAATTTTTACTCGTGACTTTGATTGTAGCTTGGCTACAACCTTCATAAACCTTGTTCTAAATCGAATTCCTCTAGCTCGGCTTCATTCTGCTCGGCAAATTCTTTCAGGCGATTATCACCATAGATTTCCACTGAAAATGTTACCCCAGGATGTAACAGCAATCCTTCTTCACTTTCTTCTATGACAATTTTTCCGCCAGCCTCAAGGCCATATTTTTCTCTTAAGTCTTTAGGTAAAGTTATCGTGCCGCGATCGTTAATTGTGACTATTTTTTTCATAATTACAGTATTTCATGTTTACTGAATTTCTGCAATGATGCCTTCAGGTTGAGAGTCAATTTTCATCTGAATTCTACACTGAGCATGGCAGCGCCATGCTCTTGTTAGCGTTAAGCTACTTTTGCCTGATTCAAGAGATTTTGTACTGCTGCGGTTTTCATTCGCGCTCCCAGGGTAGTAACTATTTGAGAAGATGCTAAAGACGCTAACCGCCCTGCCTCTGCATAACTCATCCCGTTAGTTATACCGTAGAGAAAAGCCCCTGCATACATATCTCCTGCCCCCACAGTATCGATCGCTTTAACAGGAAACGGTTCAATTTTAATTAGCTGTTCACCGTCAAAAATCACTGAACCCGATGCTCCGCGCGTAACCGCAAACTTTGTGGCTAAAGTTTTTAAATATGCAATTGCCTTGTCAAAATCTTGAGTTTCTGCCATCAATAAAGCTTCTCCCTCATTAGCAAACAGAAAATCTACTCCTGAACCGATAATTTCCAATAGTCCAGACTTAAAGAATTTGACCATATTTAAATCCGCCAGGGTAAACGCTACTTTGTTTCCCGCAGCTTGAGCAATTTCTTTGGCTTTAATTGCTGCTTGTTTGCTGCTTTCGCCACTAACTAAATAACCTTCAATATAAGTATATTCAGCATTTTTAATTGCTTCGGGAACTAACTCTGCATCGCCAAATTCCCCAGAAATCCCCAGAAAAGTATTCATCGTGCGATCGGCATCGGGGGTCACAAATACCAAACATTTACCCGTTACTCCCGATTCTGCCACGTGGGATTCTAAGTTAGTGGTTACACCACAGTCAATTAAATCTTGGGTATAAAACTTCCCTGGTTCATCATCTGCCACCTTGCAAGAATAAAACACTTTACCACCAAACTGACTGATGGCAATCAAGGTATTGGCTGCCGAACCACCACAGGAACGTTTTTGGTCATAGTTTGCTAAATTACTGACAATTTTATCCTGACTTTCTTGGTCTAAAAGAGTCATGACACCCTTGTCAATTCCTAGATTTTGTAATACCTCTGGTGATACTTCAAACTCAATATCTAATAAAGCATTACCCAAAGCGTATACATCATATTTCGCCATAAATTACCTCAAGTCACATAACACGATTAACTTTAAGCAAGATAGCATTATTAGCCCTTAGGTATCAGTGGCGATCGCGGTTAGATTTGACTAGTTTTACTTTGAACTGATTCAATTAATCAAATTAAAATAAATAAAACAAAAATTAGACATAGGCAGGGAAGATATAATTATCTAAATTGATCTAGCGCTTAACAAGTAGTTTTTAGTCGCCCCTGCTCTTATATGTCATCATCTAATTTAAAAACCTCTGTTGAAGAAGATTATCTCAATGAGCTTCCTGGAGAAGTAGAGATGTCCTTCTTCGATCATCTAGAAGAGCTACGGCTACGAATATTTTATGCTTTAATTGCCGTGGCGATCGCTGCTGTGGGCTGTTTTATCTTTGTCAGACCACTAGTTCGCATCTTAGAATTACCCGCCCAAGGAGTTAAATTTCTTCAGCTAGCTCCAGGAGAGTTTTTCTTTGTTTCAATTAAGGTAGCTGGCTATAGTGGCATGGTATTGGCAAGCCCTTTTATTTTGTACCAAATTGTTCAATTTGTCCTGCCAGGATTAACCAGAAAAGAACGTCGGCTTCTTGCTCCCGTAATTTTTGGCTCTAGCATTTTGTTTTTTGTTGGCTTGTTTTTTGCTTATATTGCCTTAATTCCTGCTGCCCTTAATTTCTTTATTAACTATGGTAGCGATGTAGTTGAGCAGTCTTGGTCAATCGACAAGTATTTTGAATTTGTTTTGCTGTTGCTGTTTAGCACTGGGTTAGCCTTTCAAATCCCCATCGTGCAGCTTATTTTGGGTTTTCTGGGGATTGTTAATTCAGCACAGATGTTTGCGGGTTGGCGTTATGTGGTGCTAGGTTCGGTCATTCTGGGGGCAGTGTTGACTCCTTCGACAGATCCCCTAACTCAGTCTTTATTAGCAGGAGCAGTGTTAGGTCTATATTTTGGCGGGATTGGTGCGGTTAAACTACTAGGAAAGTAATTGTTATTGGTTGTTTTTAAACTAAAATTATATTAGTATTGATAGTAAAAGGCCAATGACAACAAAAGCACAGCTTAAAATTACTAAGATGCTGAGTTGCTGATTGAGGGTTGCTTTTTTGTTGAGTTTATCTAAGTGATTAGCAAGATGGTAAACCTGTTTTTCTAAGTTAGCACATCTGTTTTCTAGGGAAAACTTACTTTGGTCATGAACCTTGCTACCTTTATTATCAGCATTTCTGCGTGGGTTTCCTCGACCATTATTTAAACTATCGAGCAATTTTGATTGCTGTAAAATTACAGATTTAAGCTGCTCAATATCCTGGGCATTAGAATGAGATTGAGTTGCTTTGTAGAGATACTGTTCCAACAAACCTGGGCCAAGCTGAAAATATCCTTTATAGGCAGAATGAATTGCATGAATCAACTCTTTTTCGGGAGTGTTCTTCTTGAGAAAACCTTTAGCACCTACCCGCAAAGCAGCATCTAAATAGGTGTCGTCATTATGAACGCTAATAATTAAGACATTGGTGTTTACATACTGCTCGGTAATAATTTGTGTAGCCTCTAGCCCATCCATGACAGGCATTTCAATATCCATTAATACTACATGAGGACGATGAATCTCAATTAGTTTGATCGCTTCCTTCCCATTGTTAGTACAACCAATAAGTTCTAAACTTGGGTCAGCTTCAATATAGTTTTTAATAATTTCTTGAACTGTCTTTTGATCGTCTACTATTAAGACTTTGATCATTAGCTTGTTGTGTTTTATTGCAATTAAAACTATATAATAATGCCACTAAATATAACAGATGACCAAGCAAAAGTCACATCAAACTATGAACAGACAACTAAACTAATTAAACTAATAACTAGTATACTTAGTACTTCAAAACTTAAAATTTTCCCTCAAAAGTTGAACTTAGATGAAATCAAACTATTTTGACATTTTTGTCACCCTTTCTACAGATAAAATACAGTTAATGGTAGATTTTTATAGTCAGCTTTTAAACCAGCAACCAACAACATATCAGCCAGGTATTTATGCCGAATTTCAACTAAAAGAGCTGAAATTCGGCATTTTTAAGCCAAAAGCTGAACGTTTAGCAGAATTTAGCAATCAGAGTAGCAGCATGAGTCTATGTTTAGAAGTTGATAATTTAGCCCAGGCGATCGCGCATATTTCAGATTTAGGTTATCCACCTCCTGGCGAAATTATTGAAGCATCCCACGGTAGAGAAATTTATGCCTATGATCCTGGAAACAATCGCTTAATCTTACATCAATCAACCAGAAATTTTGGTTAAAGTCTGCTGCAATCTAGTTTTGTCAGCACCTAATTGATTCAGCAGCAACCAAGTTTGAGTTAGATCGGGCCCATGTAGTTCTCCTGTTAAACTCGCCCGTAGCGATCGCATTACTAAACCTTTTTTGACTTTCTGGCTTTTCGTTACCTGTTTAATCAAGGCTTGAGCATCTTCTTCTGTAAGTGCCTCAGTGCTATTAATGCCTGCCACTATTTCACTGACTACCTCAGCCACTCCTGCTTGCTGGAGTAAATCCATGGCTTCATCGCTATATTCCACCTTGTCAGCAAAAAATATGCTGGTTTCCTTGATTACGTCAGTCAAGCGGTTGAGAGTTGGCGCAGTTAAAGCAGTTAAATTTTCCAACCAAGAGCGATCTTGATCAACGTCATAGCCAGCCTCTTGCCAGTAGGGAATTAAAAGATCGGTCAATTGATCGACAGGCATTGCATGGAGATACTGACTATTAATCCAATCTAGTTTATCCCAGTCAAATTTTGCTCCAGCCTTGTTAACTCGATCTAAATCGAATTCTGCTGCTGCTTCCTCTTTAGTAAAAATCTCTTTAGTTGAATCAGGAAAAGTCCAGCCTAACAAGGTCATATAGTTAACCAATGCTTCAGGTAGAAAACCCATTTTGCGAAAATCATCAATCGAGGTAACGCCGTCTCGCTTTGATAACTTGCGTCCCTCTTGATTCAAAATTAAGGGACTATGAGCAAAGATTGGCACTTGGGCCTCTAAGGCTTCATACAGTAGAATCTGTTTAGCAGTATTAGCAATATGATCTTCACCCCGAATTACGTGGGTGATCTGCATATCGATATCATCAACTACCACCGCCAGATTATACAAAGCTTGTCCATAAGGCTCATCATTGTCTGCTGCGCGGGCAATCACCATATCACCACCCAAATCGCTACCCTGCCAACTAACAGAATCTCGAATAGCATCTTGCCAAACAATTTGGCGATCGCCGTCTATTTTAAACCGAATTACTGGCTTACGCCCTTGCGCCTCAAATGCCTGTTTTTCCTCGATAGTTAGATGACGATGGCGATTATCATAGCCTGGGGCTTTACCTTGTGCCTTTTGAATCTCCCGCATTTCGTCCAATTCTTCTGGGCTACAATAGCAAAGATAAGCCAAACCTTTATCTAGCAAAGTTTGTACCGCTTGCTGATATCGATCTAAACGTTGAGTTTGGAAAAATGGGCCTTCATCCCAATTTAAACCCAGCCATTCCAATCCTGACTTAATATTTTCTGTATATTCAGAACGCGATCGCGCTGCGTCTGTATCTTCGATTCTTAAAACAAAAGTTCCTTGATGATGGTGGGCATATAGCCAGTTAAACACTGCTGTTCTTGCCGTGCCAATGTGTAAATTACCTGTTGGGGAAGGAGCAATCCTGACTCTAACACTCACAAAATACCTCTTGTCTGCAACTAATTTTTGTCTGTAAACCGTATTTCATTGTAGCGAGATTGGGCAACTTCCAGACGAAGGTAGTTCAGCATTCTAGACCAAATTACCAAAGCGATCGCCCAACAGCATCTAAAAATTAGTTAAATCAAGATATTAGATAAATATCGCAGCATTTAGCTTAGTAATTGCTCCCATAGCAGCTTAATCTATTTTAATAATTGTGTTATATTACTGAAGAAAATATTGGGCGCAAAACAATACCGTTGTTGCAATTTAGACATCTTGATTTATTGATTGTTAGGGCGATGTAGCCATGTCTATGTTTACCGCCAGTCGTGGCAGAGAAAAAGTAAAGTGCTGCACGATTCAACCAAATTATCTGAAGTAAGTCAAAACATCGCCACTGTACCAGCGTCCGATTGTAACTATTGAGGTTGACGAGTTGCCAAGTATAGGCTTAGGTAAAGTTGCTTGTATAAACCGTTGAACCACAGTAAATTAGCTAACTAAAGGATTTTATGAATACGCAAGTTATCACCAAAGAAAAAACTAGTAAACAAGACTATAAAGTAGCTGATATTTCTCTAGCAAATTGGGGACGCAAAGAAATCTCCATTGCTGAAGGAGAAATGCCCGCATTGATGGCAATTAGAGCCAAATATAGCGAAACTAAGCCTTTACAAGGGGCAAAAATTATCGGCTGTATTCACATGACCATTCAAACGGCGGTTTTAATCGAAACCCTCATTGAATTAGGGGCCCAAGTTCGTTGGTCTTCTTGTAATATCTTTTCGACTCAGGATCATGCCGCGGCGGCGATCGCTGCTGCTGGTATTCCCGTCTATGCTTGGAAAGGAGAAACTGAAGAAGAATACATTTGGTGTATCGAACAAACTTGCTATGGTCCAAATGGCGATCTTTGGGATGCCAACATGATTTTGGATGATGGTGGTGACTTGACTGGTCATATCCATCAAAAGTATCCCCAGATGCTGGAAAAAATTCACGGTGTTACGGAAGAAACCACTACTGGGGTTCACCGTCTCTGGGAAATGCTCGAACATGGGGAGTTAAAAATTCCCGCAGTCAATGTTAACGATGCTGTAACCAAAACCAAAAACGATAACAAGTATGGTTGTCGTCACAGTTTAAACGATGCGATCAAACGTGGCTTAGATCACTTGATGGCTGGTAAAAAAGCCTTAGTTATTGGTTATGGTGATGTAGGCAAGGGTTCTGTTGCTTCTCTACAGCAAGAAGGCATGATTGTCAAAGTTGCTGAAGTCGATCCTATCTGCGCAATGCAGGCTTGTATGGACGGTTTTGAAGTTGTATCTCCATATATCAATGGTGTCAACGATGGTACTGCTAACAGTATCAATAAAGACCTATTAGGTACTTTGGACATGGTGGTTACTGCCACTGGTAACTACAACGTCTGTGATGCCAATATGCTATCTAGCCTCAAAAAAGGCGCAGTAGTTTGCAATATTGGTCACTTCGATAACGAAATTGATACTGCCTTCATGCGTAAAGAATGGCGTTGGGAAGAGGTTAAGCCTCAAGTACATCAGGTATACCGTAGCGACGATCCTCAAGATTTCTTGCTGTTATTATCTGAAGGACGTTTAGTTAACTTGGGTAACGCCACTGGACACCCTTCCAGAATCATGGATGGTTCTTTCGCTAACCAAGTATTGGCGCAAATGTTCTTATACGAACGTAAGTTTGCTGACAAGCCAGCCAGCGAGAAAGCTAATGCCATTACTGTAGAAGTGTTACCCAAGCATCTAGATGAAGAAGTAGCACGCTACATGGTTGCAGGTTTTGATGGTGTGATTACTCAGCTTACAGAAGAACAGGCTAAGTACATCAATGTGCCTCTTAATGGTCCTTTCAAAACTGATACTTACAAATACTAAACCACAGCGATTACGCTCCAAGCGCTTGCCCTAAAGGATATGCGGAGCGGTATGCTTTAGCACTAGCTTCGCGTCGCACCCTAATGGGTGTCTATCACGGATACACCTGCGGATATACCCTACGGATCGCAAAACGGTGAGCCTGGCTATTGATTTTCAGCTAGGCTTTACCCAATACAGTTCTAGATTGAAGGTGAGTCAAGCTCACCTTTTTTTGTTTTTTTTGATTATTGCGATTAATATTTTTTGATTATTGCGATTAATATTTAAAGTTAGTTTTAAGATCAGCTTCCTAAATTTCAAAACAAAATGGCAAAACTTTCCGTTGAATTAAATAATTATTTTTTGCAGAATCTAGAGGAGCAACAGTCACTTTAGCCGATATTTTAAATTTAACCGAAGAACGGATCTTTGGCTTTTTAATGGTAATTTTGGCTTTACCATCGGCGCTTCCTTTACCAGCTCCTGGATATTCAACTCCTTTTGGGATTGCGCTTTTCGTATTGGCAGTTCAGTTAGTTATGGGTCGCGATCGCCCTTGGCTACCAGCAAAAATACTCAACGGATCGATGAAGCTGGAAACAGTCCAGAAGTTCGTCAAAATGGGAACTCCCTGGATTCAAAAAATTGAAAATGTCACTAAGCCCCGCCTAGCCTATATCTGCACTAGTCCCCCAGGGCGAATTATGTTGGGCATAGCGATGGCTCTAATGGCGATTTCAATGATGATTCCGATTCCTGGAACCAATACTCTCCCCGCTATGGGCATTTTCGTAATTTCTTTTGGCTTACTAGAAGAAGATGGCTTGATCTGTATTGGAGGCTTGTTTCTCTGTTCTTTAGGGCTGGCGTTAACCTCTTCGATCTTAGTGTTTGGCACAGTTGCCGTCGAACGATTTATAAATATAGTTAAAGATTATGTGATCAACTTGCTGTAGCTAATGGGCTATATGGGTAATGGGTCATTGGTAATGGGTAATGAGTAATGGGTTTTGAACAAACTTCACATTTGAATTAAGTAGGCTCCTTTTTCTAAAGGCAAATACTCAGAGTGAGACATCTTAAACTCTGCCATCCATTGTTCAACAATCCGTCTTTCATCAGCCCTAGCACCATCATCTAACATAACCATTGCATCTTTACTCAGTTTCTCGTGCAGCATCGGTACGGCTGGGTATCGAGCCAGTTTCTGAGTCGTTCCTGGCGGCCCATCCACAATCAACAGATCGATCGCTTCAGGAATTTTAACCTTAGTCAGATCGTACCAAAGCCATTTAGCACCATTAATTTCCACTTCCACTAGGGGCGCATAAATAACCGTGGCAACATCGTCTAAACCATGAAGTGATAAATGACTTTGAGTAGCTTGGGCAAATTTTGACTCATGCTCCAAAGAAATCAATTTACCTGTACCAAGTCGCTGTAAACAATAAGCGATGATGAGGGTGGAAACACCACTAGAAGCTTCGACAACCAACTGCGGTTTTTGACGATGGATTAAGGAAATAATCTCTTTTAACAAATCTGGTGAGGCTGCCCAACCCCTGGTAGTAGGCAGGGGTAACTGCGGTTTCAAAGTGGAGAAGATCGAAAAGAGGGATTCAATTTGTGTCACACTAACTTCGCTCACTCGTTTCAGTTCAGCATTAAACAGTTGAGTAGATGACTGAAAAGATTTTTTAACCTCATCTTGAAAATCATGCTGTTGAGTAATGAGTTTTTTTTGCGTCTTAACTAAATTCAGAATTAAGACCAAATTTAAGCTTAAACCAATTATTATCAAAGTCGCAGGAACAATACTATCTTCAAACATAAATCTATTTTTGATTAGCTAACTTTGATTGGGAAACATCTTGAAACCAAAACTCAATGCGATCGGCAAAGGCACTCAGAGAAAATTTCCTTTCCACCGACAAGCGACAGCTATAACGATCAATTTGCTCAATTTTTTGCAACCCGACCGACAGGGCGGCGATCGATTTATGCTCAACTAACCACCCTGTTACTCCATCGTCAATAATTTCCGCTGGACCTCCCTGATCATAGGCGACAACGGGTACTCCACAAGCTAAAGCTTCAATTACTACATTGCCAAAAGCTTCAATCCAGTGAGAAGTCATTAATAACCCTGCACAGTGACCTAGCCTTGCTTGAAAATCCGCGGTTGCCAAAAATCCGTGGTATTTATAAGCCGATGAAGGATATTTATTTTGAATAGCCTGCCAATAATCTTGATTTTGAATCACGCCAAATATATTCAGCTTTCTGCCCGCCAGAATAGCCGCTTCAATGGCATCAGCTAAACCTTTCTCTGGAGAAATACGACCTGCCCAGGCTAAATTTTGGGTCTTAGGTTCCTCGACAAAAGTATACTGTTGTAAATTGATCCCCTTGCCCATGATCAGTAATTGTTCTTTGGCTTGAAAAGTATTGGCTGACGCGCGGGTATTAACGGCTAAGGTTTGGGGAAACATTGCCGTTATCTGACTAACCATGCGGTTCATCACGGGAGAAATACAACTCATACTGATCCAATGAGCAATAGGGCGCTCAAAGAAAGGGGTTAGGTAAAGAGGCAACCAGTCATAGGCAAAATTAACCAGCAGATCGTAATCATGTTGCACGGCATAGGCGTAGTCCCACATGTTCTCTAAAACCGAATTATCAGGAATCACAACAGTATCTTGATCAAGATCATCTTGTGCTAGAGCAGAAAAATTTCCTGCGATCAAGTGAAGATCGCGACAGATAATCTCAGAACCCGCGGGAGCCACTACATCAATTCCATGACCCCTGGCGGATAAATTATTGACAATATTTTTGATCGTTAGCTCAACACCACCCGCCTTACCAGAACCGATTGAACCCACGGGAGTTGAGACGACAAGTATATTCAGCAGATCTTTCATGATGATTGTGAAAAAAAGTTGATCGAAACTAAGCAAGAATTAAAGATTCTGCTACTGCTACATCTTCTTTGTTGAGTTCCACAGATAATTCTACATTGGACTTTCCGCAAAAATAAATGCGATCGCCTTTTTTCTAGAAAGATGATGGAATTAATTAGACCTGTATACTTATTTCTAGGCAAAAGCCTGAAATGGATTAGAAAGATAATCAGCGGTGTTTTTCACTAAGGCGATCGCATTTTCATACAGCATTCTTTTTGGTCCTAAAATACCGACGCTACCAACAGGAACATGATCTTGATAGTAATTGGCAGAAACCAAAGTACAGGTTTGCATTGGTTCTAGGCTGTTTTCCATGCCGATTTTAATGCTTACCCGCTTGAGCGATTCCAATTCGGGAAAGGTAAAAATGATTGGTGATAACTTTTCTTGCTGTTCTTCTAGTAAAGACAAAAGAGTTTGTACCTGCTGCAATTGCGAAAATTCAGGCTGGCGCAAAAGTTCGGCTACGCCATGAATTAGCATCGGACTAGAGTTATCACTTTGTAGCGCAAGTTTTAACTGATTTAGGAGTACTTTTAAGAAGTCGCTATATTGAGCAAACTCCCTATCTATTTTAGTCCAGTTAATCGCCTTAATATCCGACAGGCAGCATCCTTTTAATTCACGATCTAAGAAATTTGATAACCGCTGTAGTTTATGATTGATAGTGTGATCGTCTACTTCCTCTGCTAACGGCGACTCCATTAAAATTGACTGGGTTTGATAAGAATCTGTCACCACAATCAGCATCACCTGATTAGCAGCCACTGGCACCAACTGTATATGACGTAGAGTGCTATTGAGTTTTTGCGGAAAAGTAACCAGGGCAATATAACCACTAAGGGTAGCTAGAATTTTAGTCGCACGCTGCAATAGAGCTTCAAAATTTGCTCTAGCAATTTGCAATTCTTGCTGGACAATTTTTTGAATTGCTTGGTCAATATTATCGTCGGGAACAATCAAATGATCGACATAGGTACGATAACCCGAATCAGAAGGAACTCTCCCCGCAGATGCATGAGGTTGATAGAGTAATCCTGCTGACTCTAAACGTCCCATCACATTGCGAATTGTGGCAGAACTAACATTAAAATCGTATTGCTGTGCCAAAGTCTTAGAAGCTACAGGTTCGGCGGTGGCAATATAGTGTTTAATAGTAGCTTTTAATATATTTTGATGTCTAACACTCAAGTCTGCTTGATTAACCATTAAATATATTGATATTGGAGTTAATAATTGTTTGAAATATTTAAGATAGTTTTAAATTTTTGGCTAAAGTATAGCCTGTTCCAAATCATAATTACAGTTCATTAATAACGTCTAATACTGGAATCTACCATCCGCGAATAGGCATCAATTCCTCCATTCACGTTTTTAACCTTGCTAAACCCCCTCCCCGTCAGCCATTGACACAGTTGAGCTGATCGCATTCCATGATGACATATAATAATCGTTTCCGCTTCTGGTTTGAGATCGCGCAAAATTTGTTCTGACCACTGTTCAAATTCGCTGAGAGGATAGAGAGTAAAACCTGGAATCTGGGCAAGAGCTACTTCACTTCTTTCCCTCACATCAATTAGCTGTAATGATTGATTAGAAGCTAATAAAGTTGCCAATTGGTTAACATCGATTTCGGGGATTGGAGAATAATACACAGTTATTTAAATACCATTATTAAAAGAATCTGTTGATATTTCATCTTCCCTTAGTTTGATCCCCATCTGTTGTTAATTTTTTTACAAGTCAAGATAGATATCAAGCATTGCCTTGCCCGTAGAGAAGTCAAAAGACTAATTGATACAGTGATTGATCAATAATTGATCAATAATTATGCTGAGATCGAATCAGTAACAGCTTTAAATTGATGGAATATTAATATTAAGTTTAAGCGCAGGGTTATTTTCCCAGCGATCGCCAACGTGAGTATAGATGCTGGTAGTACGAGGATCGCTATGACCCAGTAAATCCTGTACCTGACGTAAATCTGCACCCGATCGCAAGGCTAATGTTCCCGCCGTATGCCTTAAACTATGGGCAGAAATAGTTCTTCCAGGAGTATGTTTTAAGTCGGCTAGCTTAAGATAAGTATCGACAATAGTTCTGATCCCCCGACGAGAAATTCGCTGACCCCGCGAATTATTACCAGTAGAGATAAATAAAGGTCTTGTCGGTTGTAGCACTTCTCCGCTGGTTTCCCGCTGATGCAGATATTCTACCAGCAGACGAGCCAAATCGGGAGTTAGAGGAACTACCCGAATGCTTCTTTTGCCCTCAACTCTAACGCCTAAGTTTTTTCCTTGTCTAACAATGCTGGCAATATCGGCACGGTGCAATTCCACGGTACGTGTTCCTTCTAATGCCATAATTCCTAACATGAGACGATCTCTGGCGGATTTAAGCGACCCATCGCCAGGAATCGCCCCTAATAGAGCTTCTACTTCTTCCTGTTCCAAAAAGGTAATCTTTTCTGCTGGATCGAACTTTTCTCTTGGGGGCTTAACTCCTGCTGCGGGATTCAAAGGAATCAGACCCTTCTCCACCGCAGCCTGATAAAAACGACGGACTACTGCTAGCTTGAGGGCGATGGTAGCGGGCTTATATTGCTGCTGCTTTACCATCCAATGACGATACTTTTTAATGTCATCTTTGACGATAGTAACAGGATTTAGCTGATGGCGATCGCACCATTGTAAAAACTGGTATAGCTGTCTAGTATAGGTTTTAAGGGTGTCGGCAGAAGCATCCCCCGCACTCACGTCGATATCGAGAAACTCGGCAAATACTACTAGAAGATTGTTAGTGGTAATAGCGCTAATCTGTGGGGCATTAGAAGCAGCTAGCATCGATCATGAACGCCTAATTTCGCACAATCATAGCATACACTTCTGTACGGGCAAGGGCAAGGTATGGGCAAGGCAGTGCCTTGCCCCTTCAAGGTTATTGTCGCTGGCGAAACACTTCATAAAGGGCGATCGCTGCTGCCACCGAAGCATTGAGACTGGGAGTTTTTCCCAGTAGAGAAATTGCTACTAACTGATCGCAATTTTTTTCGGTTAGCTGGCTTAAACCGCTACCCTCTGAGCCGATCACTAAGCCGACAGCACCGCTAAAGTTAGTTTTGTGCAGTAGCTGATCTGTATTGGCAGTGGTGCCGTAGATCCAAAACCCAGCTTCTTTTAATGTGGCGATCGCTGATTCAAATTTATTACCCTAGCGATCGCCATATTTTCTAAAGCTCCTGCTGCCACTTTCATTACTGTCGAGGTAACACCGACTGCTCGACGCTGGGGAATAACTACGCCTTGGACACCCAAAGCTTCGGCAGTACGAATAATTGCCCCTAAATTATGAGGATCTTCAATGCCGTCAGCAATCACAACCACTGGCTCAGAAGTTTGTTTTGCCTGGTTAATTAATTCGGCTAAATCCCAATATTCATAGGGGGCAACCTGGGCAGCAATGCCCTGATGATTGCCTCCTTGAGTCAACTGAGACAGACGCAGAGGACTGACCTCATCAATAATTGTGCCGTTGGCTTTGGCTGCTTTAACTAGAGGATAGAACTGTCCATGAGCTAGTAGTTTATCCGTCAGCCAGATGCGATTTATTTGGCGATCGCCCTTTAAAGCAGCTAAAACCGCATGACGACCATAGGTTAAATCGATTTCTTCTGTTGGTTGTGGCGTAGAATCAGAAACAGAAGCGGATGTCGGTTTATTTTTCTTACCGTGGTGAGCAGAAATTTTTGGTTTCACTAGAGCGATAATCCCCAAGAATGAATCAAACAGAAAGGCGATAATTCAAAGATGATCGATGACCGAAAATAATTAACAACCCTAACTAATTTTAGAGAATAAACGACTCAATTACTCACTGAATCAAAATCTAATTTACTTAATAATTCTTGTAGTCGAGCAGGATTGGTTAAGTGAAGATATCCAATCAACGCTTCTAAGCCTGTAGCTTGCTGATATGTTTGACGAGACAAACGGCGTGGTTTGGTAACACAAGCATTGCGTCCACGACGTAAAATCTCTTTTTCTGCATCCGTTAGATTTGGCAACAGCAGTGCCAAATGAACCGCCTGACTTTCGGCTCTCACCTGGGTAACAACCTGACTATGATAACTAGCCATACGTTTGGGAGGCAGGAGAAACGTAGTACGAACATATAGTTCAAATACGGCATCTCCAATATATGCTAAAGCGATCGGCGATAGCCTTTCAATCTGAATTAAGCGATCTGCTAGGTTGAGATCTGCCATCTTCCCTTAATTAGCCCAAGTTTGAACCGTGTCTGTTGGCGCATTGTTACTATTATTTGGCTATTTTATTTAACTCAAGTAAATTCACATCCAAAAAGGAAGGTTATTTTTTGATATTTTCTAGCGCTATCTCCACAGAAGGCTGGAGAGAAAGAAACTTCTCTAAACGAACTAGCTTAACGGTTTGTGTGACTCGTGGGTTGGTGACAACCTGCAAGCTTCCACCAGCAGTTTGCGCCTTTTTGACGAGCTGCACTAAAGCGCCTAAACCAGAACTATCGATAAAATCAATTTGTGCTAGAACCAAAACTATGTTGTTTGGTCCTTCGTCTATACAATTACCAATGACTTTACGAAATGCTGGTTCAGAAAAGGCATCTAGTAATCCAGTAAGACGAAATATTTGGTGATCTTCCCTGACTTCGCGAGTGCCTCTTAAGCTCACAGTCAGGTTTAGCTGCTCAGGAATAATCCCCTCCTCAACTGTACCTTTGGTTTTCTACAGTAAACATTATTCCACAAGGGTGTTGTGCTACTGTTAACTTTGTCAATGGTAAAGTATATCCCATTTTTGCGAGTAATGTTAACTATCGAATTGAACATTTTGAATTGTCTGATTATTTTAAATTTTGGGTCAGTAAATAGCAACTCGATATTTGGCGATAAAAAACCCCACTTCTTTGAGTAAAAGCAGGGTTGCAGAGCAAGAGGAATTATGTTTAAAAGTTTGTCTGTATTTATAAGCAAGCTTGTAGTAATTCAGATAGGATTTTTTCTTTGATGTAAAAAAAAATATTATCTTTTTAAAACAATAAATACATTGGTGTAAACACTGAAGTTTAGCGATTCGAAGGCTACACTTATTCGGGTGCGACGCGAAGGACGCGATATGCCCTAAAGGATATGCGAAGCGGTATGCTTTAGCACTAACTTCGTGTCGCGGAGCGGTGACGCGAAGCTAATCCTTTAGGAATCCTTTAGGACGTAGGAGCTAATCCTTTAGGGCTAGTCCTTTAGGGCAAGCACTTGGAGCGTAATCACTATCACTTTTTTGGTTATTTATACATAATACGTATTTTTTAGCGATCGCTGTTGGGGTATGCGGACTTTGTTATAAAGTAGGCTTAAATCTTTAGATCTAGGAAATATTTTTACTTAGCTAATTTTAAAGATAAAAAATATAAATAATAATGTCTATTTTGCAATTAAAGTTAAAATTTCATTACAATCGCCTTAAGTTAATTGGCATAAACCTTTGGTTAATTGTGTTGCTGGCTTTTGTTTTGGTCATTGGGGTAGCAATCCTGCCCGCCTGGACACAGCAGCCGATCGCCATTACCACTTTGATTAGGGCTGATGAAGCGCAAAAGTTACAGCCTTTAGTGGCTAAATTTAATCAGCAGTATCCTAAGATCAGGTTTAAGATTGTTGAAGCCCCTAGTGACAGCAACCAGGTGGAAGATTTATATACATCTTCTTTTTTGCTAGGAAACTCTCCATATGATCTGGTTTACATGGATATTGTTTGGACTCCCAAATTTGCCTCAGCAGGATGGTTGCGGGATCTTAGCGATCGCCTTACTCCAGAAATAGCGCAAGAGTATCTAGAAGAGGATATTACTGGAGGCATGTATCAAGATAAGTTTTACCGTCTGCCCTTTCGTTCTGATGCGGGAATGCTTTATTATCGTCAGGATTTGCTTGAGCAAGCAGGATATCAACCTCCAGAAACTTTTGCACAATTACTGACTATCTCCGAGGATCTCCAGCAGCAGGGATTGGCTGATTGGGGCTATGTCTGGCAAGGTAAACAATCTGAAGGTTTGGCAGCCATGTTTGTGGAGATCTTAGAAGGTTATGGTGCTTATTGGATCAATCCAGACACTTTAGAAGTGGGATTAGATCGACCAGAAGCGATCGCCTCAGTAGAGTTTTTACGTACAACGATCGCCAAAAAAATCTCTCCTCCTGGGGTTACAACCTACGCCGAAGATGAAACTCGTCTTTTGTTTCAAAATGGCAAAGTGGCTTTTTTAAGAAATTGGCCCTTCGTCTACAGTTTGGCAGCAGATTCGGCGATCTCTGGGAAATATCAAATTAAGCCCATGGTTCATGCTGTCGGTAAACAGAGTGGTGCTACCCTAGGAGGTTGGGGGCTAGGAATTTCGACCACGACTAAACACCCAGACGCAGCTTGGCAGGTAATAGAATTTCTCAGCAGCGCAGAGTCTCAACGAGAATTTATTCTAGAAACTGGTTTTGTCCCTAGTCGTGTGACTTTATTTAATGACCCTGAAATTGTTGCTAAATACAATTATTATCCTCAACTACTAAATGTAGTGCAAAAATCTGTTCTACGCCCCCCCATTGCCCAGTATGCTCAAGCCTCGGATATTCTTCAGCGCTATCTTAGCGCTGCTATTACTGGGAAAATGAGTTCAGCAGACGCGATGCAAAATGCAGCTAATGAAACGAGAAATTTGTTAGGAAGATGATTCAACTTCCTCTGAAGTTAAAATTTCTGTTTCTAATTCGACTATTGGTTCTGCGATAATTCCTTTACGGCGATCGCTTAAGCGACGCAAGACACCATTAATAAACCTAAATCCATCCTCATCAGAGTAGCGTTTGGCTAATTCTACTGATTCATTAATGGCTACCTTTTCAGGCACTTGTAAATAGAGGATCTCCGCCACTGAGATTCTCAGGATATCCCGATCTATTTTAGCTAGTCGACTAAGCTGCCAGCCAACTAAGACATTCTCAATTTCTGCTTCAATTTCTTGACGATAATCGTTGACAGTGACAATTAGTTCTGTTGCGTACTGTCTTACCTGTTCTTTATTTGTTAGCTGCAAAAATTCGGGAAATTCAATCGCCACCCCGACTCGATTAATAGCGGCTTGGGAAACTGCCAACGCCTCTTGAATCATTACCTTGGCGCTATCCAAATCACTAGCGCGAGTTTCGCTATTCAATAGACGTTCTTCCCCTCGCTTAATCTCTCCTGAAGCTGCTTCAAGGTTGTCTTGAACTTCGATGGTCAAAGTACGAATAGCTGCTAAAACAAGGCTATCTAGATCTTCTGTAGCTAGCTTACCTTGTTTAGTTTTAACCTGACTAATACTCAGCAGTGCTAATTCGCGAGCAATACTTCGGGGTTGTTTACGTAGAGCCATGTTTTAGCAATAGTGAATCAAAATATATATAGATGCTTAATAATTCGATCAAGCTCAATCATTATACTGTCTTGCTTCGACTAACTTTCTTCTTCTAGGGAAATTAATTCAGACTGTTCGCCAATAAAAGTATTATCTACACAACTTCTGGTGACGGTTTGGGAACAGAAATTGTCGGTTTAACCTCTGGCATTCCTGGACTCACAATTCCTCCTGAAATTAGCACTTTAAAAGCATCTTCAATAGAAATATCAATATCGATTACTTCGTGTTGCGGAACTATGGTGTACCAGCCAGAAGTTGGGTTGGGAGTAGTAGGAATAAAAACACTAGTCATCTCTTCTTGAAGATGATTTTGCAGTTGAGGACTAACTTTACCTGTGACAAATCCAATCGTCCAAACCCCCTTACGGGGATATTCAACTAACACCACTCTTCTAAATTTGGTTTTAGAATCACTCAAAAGAGTTTCGAGAATTTGCTTAAGCGTTTTATAGACCGAACCCGCCAAAGGAATTGCTTGCAGAAACTGTTCTCCAAAATCCAATAGCCAGCGACCAGCAATATTTCTTGCCATCAAGCCAATGGTCAAGATGCTCAATAGCGGAACGGTAAACCCTACAGAGAAATTAAGAATATCAGTCAAAATTGGATTTAACCCATCAAAAGGATTAATCTGCTTGGGAATACGAGTAAACAAATTAATCGCCCACTTGGCTGTCGAAACGGACAGCCAAATAGTTGTTGCCAGAGGGATAACTACCAGTAAACCCGCGATTAAGTCGTTTTTTAAATCTTGTTTTAAACGTTGCAGCACAGAGCAACTACTCTCCTTACAACTAAAATTGTATTATTGCACTTCATATATTAGTTTTAAAGCTTATGAATAACTGTTGCAAGTGTTGACATCAACACAAATAAATAGAGTAGGCTGAGTGCTGCTGATTGTCTGTCTTACATTCCTAACCTGGTATCTGAATATCGATCCCCAATTGATCCCCAAATTTTAGTTGAATAAAGAGCTAAAAAAAGCTTGATCTCAAGAGAATTCCTAAATATATTTAAATTTTGGTCAGATTGTTGGTTGACAGTTCTAAAATTAACAGGTGTTAAAACTAGAGTTTTGATTGACTTAAAGTAAATAATAAATATTTCTTTGATCTGGGGAAAATATAAGATGACTGCTATGAACCGACATGTAGAAATTTTGGTCGATCAATCTGCCTTAATTGAGCGATCGCGTAAAATCGTGGTTGACCTTATACATGAGGCAGTCAATGCTAGAGATCGCTTCACCATCGCTTTATCTGGTGGCAGCACTCCCAAAAATCTCTACGCAGCTTTAGCAAATGAATCTTTACCCTGGGCAAAAATACATGTTTTTTGGGGAGACGAGCGTTATGTACCCGCTACCCATCAAGATAGTAATCAGTTGATGGCGCGTCAAGCCTGGCTAGACAAGATCGAAATTCCTGCCAGCAACATTCACCCGATGAATACTACGGGGGCAGATCCTCAACAAGACGCTCAACGTCATGAAGTTGAATTGAGAGAATTTTTCCAAAAGCCCCAGGGTTTTCCTGCTTTCGATCTAATTCTTTTGGGGATGGGGGATGATGGACATACCGCCTCACTGTTTCCCCATACAGATGCTTTATCAGTGCGCGATCGCTTAATCGCGGTTGGCAACAAAGATGGTCAACCTCGTCTTACTTTCTCTGTCCCCCTAATTAATCAGGCAAACTACGTTTTATTTATAGTTGCAGGGGCAAATAAACGCCCTGCGTTAAAACAGGTTTTTGCTGCTCAAGGAGACGAAACACAATATCCCTCTCGTTTGATTCAACCTCAAGGAGAATTGTTATGGCTCTTAGACCAAGCCGCAGCAGCAGAACTATAACGCTTTATGAATAATGACTAATGATCTTTTAAAATTAATTACCCAAATGCAGCAGCCCAGTTTTTACCCACATGCTGTAGAAAACATTGAACTAATTCAAACTCATGCTTCTCTGGTTTTTTTGACGGGAGAATATGCTTATAAAGTTAAAAAGAGTGTTAACTATGGTTTTCTTGATTATTCTACGTTAGACAAGAGAAAGCATTTTATCGAAACAGAGTTAAAACTTAATCAGAAAATCGCTCCTGAGCTTTATCTTGAAGTTATTCCCCTCAGCGAACTTGATACTCAGCTAGTTCTTAACAGTTCAAAAAATATTGTGGAATACGCTTTGAAAATGCGCCAATTTCCCCAGGAAAACCTATTTAGTAATCTTTTGAAAGCAGATAAATTATCGAGCGATCGCTTTATTGAACTAGGTAAAATTGTCGCTCAATTTCATATCTCTGCGGAGAGTAACGATCGCATTAGCAGTTTTGGTACAGTAGCTAATCTAAATGCTGCTTTTCAAGAAAACTATCAGCAATCTCAAAAGTATATCGGCACAGTTCAAACCAAAGAGCAGTTTGAAGCCACCAAAGCATATACTGATTCTTTTTTTGATGAGAAAAAAGATTTATTTCAAACTAGGCGCGATCGCCATAAAATTAAAGAATGTCACGGAGATTTGCACCTCAAGAATATCTGCTTGTGGGAAGACAAAATTCAGTTATTTGATCGCATTGAATTTAATGAGTCTTTTCGCTTTGTTGACACTATGTATGATGTGGCATTCACTGTCATGGACTTAGAAGCGAGAGGAAAACCAGAGTTTGCTAATGTTTTCCTGAATAGCTATCTGGAATATACGGGAGATTGGTCAGGATTACTGGTATTGCCTTTATATTTGAGCAGACAAGCTTATGTTAGAGCGAAAGTAAACTCATTTTTACTCGACGATCCTCAAATTAGCGAAGCCGAAAAACAAAAGGCCGAACAAACTGCCAGTGATTATTATCGCCAAGCTTATCAATATACTCAAAGAAAATTGGGCGGTTTGATTTTGATGTCTGGCTTATCAGGTTCTGGTAAAAGTACGGTGGCAAAAAGGATTGCTCATGATCTGGGTGCGATTCACATTCGTTCTGATGCCGTCCGCAAACATTTAGCAGGAATAGCTTTAGAGAAGCCAGGAACAGAGAGCATTTATACTCCAGAAATGACACAGAAAACCTACGATCGCCTTTTAGAATTAGGCACGATGCTGACTAAAGAAGGATATACCGTAATCTTGGATGCCAAATACGATCGCCTGACTTTACGACAGCCAGTAATTACTGAGGCTAAAAGTTCAAATATTCCCCTCAAAATAGTTTACTGTACTGCACCAATATCGGTATTGCGCGATCGCTTAAACCAACGTCAAAATGATATCTCTGATGCAGGAGCAGATTTAATTGAGAGTCAAAAAGCCAATGCCGAAAATTTCACCACAGAAGAACAAGGATATATAACTACTGTAGATACATCTAGAGCGGATTGGCGAAGCGAAGCTATTTACTTTGAAGGACTACGGTTTATAGCTTTTAGCTCTTAGCTTTTAGCTTCTTGATGAAGTTGTTCATGGGGGAAACCCCCAAGACCACACTTCATCGCTTTTAGCTTTTAGCTTTTAAGACATTTTCAAGTCAACTCTCTTGTTAAAAGCGATCGCTTTTTTATTTACCAAGCCCGAAGGGCTGTATTTTCTTTTGACTTTTGACTTTTGACTTTTGACTTCTAACTTTTGACTTTTGAACTACTTTCATTATAGGCAGCGTAAACCCCCTGGACGTTATACCAGTTTAAAAAGATTCTCGCTACCTGTTCGGCTAATTGAGGTTTACCTTGATTAATTAACCAGCTTAATACTGGTTGTAGGGTACGTTCATTTAGAGTTCCTCGAATTGATAATATACCCCAAAGAAGACGATGTAAAACTGTCATTTGAATCATCATTTTGACATCAAAGGTAGGATGTTTGTCATAAAAAATTACTCCCATTTTTCCTCTTTGAATTTCTTGGTCGATCATCTTGGGGATCTGCTGTAAACTAAAGGGAGGATGCCAATGATAACCCACAGCTTGGGAACATTTAATTAGTTTTAAATCGAGTTTTTTTAACCTTACTCCCAACTCTAAATCTTCCCAACCATAGAGTTGAAAACCTGTATCAAATAATCCTGCTTGTTCTAACCATTTACGTGGGATCGCCACATTACCAGTGGCAAAGTAAGCTGCGGAGAAATCGGTAATTTTATAAGGTTCTGAAGTTGGATTGTCGAAATTATTAGTATTAATTACTGCCCCATAGGTAAATAGGCGATCGCTGTTTAAATCTTGTTTTCCTTTAACTAAAGCATCACCATGAGACTGAAGAAAAGTTGCAGTAACCACTAAATCGCTATCGATAAAAACTATGATGTCACCAACGGCATTTGCTACCCCTAAATTCCTGGCTGCTGCTGCGCCTTGATGATTCTGCTTAATTACTTTTACGTGAGGCAAATTAGCCTGATTTTCTGCTAGCCAATCGACTGTGAGATCGCTCGAACCATCATCTACTAAGATAACTTCATAACCTTTAATTTTACTGTCAGTTAATTCCTGTTTTTCTAGAGCAACAAGACATTTTTGCAGTATTGGTAAACGATTATAGGTAGGAATGACGACGCTAATATACATCTGAACAAAGGCTAACGGCTAAAAGCTACGAACAGTATAACCATAGATGCTTTGCTTTTAATCAGCAACGACAATTCGTTAAACACGATTCATTTTTTCCAGCAAAACCTCAATTATTGGCGCGTCGTCACTGCTAGGATTAAGTTTAAGATAGTATTCTAGGTCAAGAATTGCTTCAGACCAACGATTGAGTTGATAATATAGTAAACCGCGATCGCGAATCTCGGCTGTTTTGTCAGGATCTATTTTGAGAATGGCGCTCATCGTTGATAAAGCCTTGTCTATTTCTCGGCGATGGAGATAGATCAATTTGAGATTGTTGAGCATTCTCGCTAAGATCTGCTTATTACTAACAGGCGCTAACCAGGCAGGATCGAGCTTGAACTTTTGGGAATAAGCTTCATCTAATCTTTGCTGACAGTCAGCTTCAAACAGAATTTCACCATGATTATAAGGATCGACAAAAATACCCGCATGTTCAAATTCGGGGCGAATTAAAAAGTGTCCTGGTAAACCTACCCCCTGCATGGGAAAGTTTAAACGTTCAGCGATCGCTAAATAAACTATAGATAGGCTAATGGGAATTCCTAGTTTACGGTCGAGTACCAGATGTAAGAAGCTATTATCAGGATCGTAATAGTTTTTTGGGTTTCCTTTTAAGCCCAAGGTATCGAATAAATATCGGCTAATCGTTTGAATAACTTTTAAAGGATAACGTTCAATGGGAAGCCGTGCTTCAATTTCGGCCGCAATAGCATCTAAAGCTGCTAAATATGCTTGAGGCTCTAAATCAGGGTATTCTGCTTGAGCCAAATATAGAGACGCTTTAGCTAAATCTATCTCTGGCTGGTTTAATTCCTGATAGAAATTATGCCATTGTAATTGGTTATCCATCGGGGTAATAAATAGTTTCTATATTTTGCTCTAGTTATCATAGTATTTTTTCCGTAAATATACCGAGTAGCAATTGACAATTATTGCGTAACAAAAATGTCAAACAAATTGACTTTTGACTTTCCCGTAGCGTTACTAGGCTTGCTTAATCGACAAACCAACCCGTTTTAATTTCTCATTGACTTCTAATACTCTAACTTTAATCACCTGACCAACTTTTACTACTTCATTTGGATCGCTAACAAAGCGATCGCACAGTTGAGAAATATGTACCAAACCATCTTGATGTACTCCCACGTCAACAAATGCCCCAAAGTTAACCACATTTGTCACAACGCCTTCTAACACCATTCCTTCTCGTAAATCACTAATTTCGGCAATATCTGCTTGAAAAGTGGCGTATTGAAATTGCTCTCGGGGATCTCGTCCTGGCTTTTTCAATTCCGCGATCGCATCTCGCAGAGTAGGCAAACCCACACTGTCCGTCACAAATTCTTGGAGATCGAGGCTTTTTAGGCGATCGCTAGCTTGAGTAAGACGGTCTAGAGATACCCCTAGGGTATCGGCTATTTGCTCAATTACAAGATAGCTTTCAGGATGGACGGCTGTATTATCCAAGGGATTATTACCGTTACGAATGCGGAGAAAGCCCGCAGCTTGTTCGTAAGTTTTTTTACCCAATTTGGTTACCTTCAGCAGTTCTTGACGATTATTAAAAGCTCCATGATGATTACGATATTCGACAATATTGTTAGCAATTGTTCGGGAAATTCCTGATACAAAAGTCAGCAATTCTTTGGATGCTGTATTGAGATCTACCCCTACATAATTAACGCAGCTTTCTACAGTTTCTTCTAGCTTTTGTTTGAGCAGCTTTTGATCTACGTCATGTTGATACTGCCCCACTCCAATAGATTTGGGATCTATTTTGACTAATTCAGCTAAGGGATCTTGTAATCTTCGACCAATACTAACCGCACCCCTTACAGTTAGGTCAAGATCGGGAAATTCTTCTCTTGCCACATCACTAGCAGAATAGATCGATGCGCCCGATTCATTAACAATTACTTTGATTGGTTGTGGTTTAATTTCTCGCAAAACTTCCCCAACAAACTGGTCTGTTTCTCGTGAGGCTGTACCGTTGCCGATCGCAATTAATTCAATCTGATATTGACTAATTAAATCTTTAATTGTTTGCGCCGCCTGTTTTCTTTTCCCTTCTCCCGTATGGGGAAAAATGGCTTGATATTGCAAAAACTTACCTGTATCTGACAACACCACCACCTTACACCCTGTACGAAAGCCTGGGTCGATCGCTAGAGTCGGTTTTCTGCCCGCAGGAGAAGTTAACAGCAGGTTACGGAGATTAGCTTCAAAGGTTTGAATTGATTCTAAGTCTGCATACTTCTGGCGATCGCTTCTTACTTCTCGAATTAACGAAGGTTTTAACAAGCGATTGAATGCATCTTTGAGCATTGTTTGGTAAAATCTTTTTAGATTGGGGTTTGGTGTGCAAATTTCCTTCCTTTCTAAATAAGACAGCACCTCAGCCTCATCAAAGGTAATATCGACAGTCAAAATCCCTTCAGATTCACCCCGATATAGAGCTAAGACATTATGAGGTGGAATCTTACTCACACCATAGCTATAGTTGCGATACATTTCATATTTGGTAGTCCCTTCTGGATAATCGCTCTTAATTTGCGAGGTGAATAGCCCTTTTTGAAACAAATATTCGCGCAAATAAGCTCTAAGATCCGCATTATCGGCTACCTGCTCGGCTAAGATATCTGCTGCTCCCGCTAAAGCCTGTTCTACTGTCTCTAATTCTTGTTCTGCCGATATATACTTACTTGCTTCGGCATCTAAAGATATTTGGGATACTTGAGGCTTATTATTGAGAGCAATCCAGTCTGCCAGAGGTTCTAATCCTCTTTCCTTAGCAATAGTAGCCTTGGTGCGTCGCTTAGGCTTATAGGGCAGATATAGATCCTCTAATTCAGTGCGATTGAAACATACTGCTATTTTCGCCTTTAGTTCGATAGTTAATTTGCCTTGAGACTCAATCTCTTCAATCACTTTTGCTTTACGCTTAATCAGCTCATCCAGATAGGTATATCGTTCAAAAATATTCCTTAACTCTACTTCATCCAGTGAACCCGTTTGTTCTTTACGATAGCGGGCAATAAATGGTACTGTCCCCCCTTCAAGCCAGAGATCTAGAGCGTTATTGATGTTGCGGGGAGATAAAGCAAACTCTTGAGCGATCAGTTGTCGAATGTCAGTCATAGAAGATTAGAGTACATCGCACGAAACAAGTTTGATTATATATATTTCTCTTCGAAGAATGGGGGATATCTGGAAGTCAGAAGTCACAACACTACAATAGAAGTGAAAGGTTACAAAGGCTATGGTCACATGTAGTCAGATGTTAAACCAGCTAGACGAAGAAGATTTTAATTTGTGGACTGAGCAAATTGCGATCGCAATTGAGAGGCGAAATATAGATGAGATGGACTGGAATAATTTGTTAGAGGATGTCTGAAAAGTCAAAATAAATGCGATCGCGAAGAGAAATAAGAAAAACTCCCGCTACATTTAGTTCTGTCAATCGTAAAAAAGACAGGTAGAGAGAGTAGTGAAAACATCATATCGCACCAATTTGACAGATGAGCCCTAAAGGACTAGCTTCGCGTCGCAATGGGAAA
>JAAUOU010000031.1 GCA_012034765.1 Pleurocapsaceae cyanobacterium CSU_1_1
AAAATTACATCCTTATATCACTATCGAACTTCAGGGACATACAGATTTTCGTGCTAGCGATCAATACAACTTGGATTTAAGTCGTCGCCGTGCTGATGCTACTCGCAACTATCTCTTGCAGCAGGGAGTAGATCCAGCCAGGATGACTATTCTTCCTTTGGGTGAATCTCAATTAGAAAAACCTGGGAAGACTATTGTTGACCATGCCTATAACCGCAGGGTAGAAGTGATTTTCCGCGATCTAAGGGGCGTAGACATCATTTTTGAGGATCAGGATAACGATTTGCAGTTGGAAAAATAATACTAATTTACGGTCAACAAGGCTCTAGATTTTGAGTAGCAAGAATTTCTCTATTAAAAGTAATGAATATATTATTAGACTTCCTAATCAAAATTAATAATCAACACAGTAATCAAGTTATCCAAAGATTTCGAGTTTGTGCTTTGACAATCTTCGCGCTGGGAAGTCTGTCTCAGGCTGCTCTTGCAGATTTGACTATTACACCTACCACCAACTCTACAACAATCGGCAATCAGTTGACAGGAAAAGATGTCACTATTTCTAATGTGACTATTAACCAAGGAACTATTGGTAACCAGACAGGGGTGTTTTCAGGAGGTATCACGGGAACAGCAGGGCCATTACTGGGTATTGCAGATGGTGTCGTTCTGGTTACAGGGACTGCAACTACAGCAGATGGGCCCAATCGATATTCGAGTAGAACAACTGGCGGAGAAACAGGGCCAACTAGTACCTCACTGAGTTCAATTGAGAGCGGAGCGCAGTTTGATACTGTCACGCTCCAATTTAACGTAGTCCCCAACGGCAATACTTTGAGCCTGGAATACTTATTTGCTTCAGAAGAGTACAATGAATTTGTTTGTACTACTTTCAACGATGCGATGGGCATTTTTGTTAGTGGCCCTGGCATTACAGGCGAAGTTAATATTGCTCGACTCGAGCAAAATTTAGCTAGTTTTTCGATTAATGAAATCAACAGAGGAGTTGCTGGTGCTGCTGCATCTACTTTTCCAGCACCTTGTAATTTAAATAATTCTCAGTTTTATATCAATAATATCTCAAACTACAATGAAACAATTGGCACAACAAATGCTGCCACCCCCGCAGCCGTTCAAAGCAGCTTTACTAATGTTGAATACGACGGCTTTACTAAACCACTAGCAGCCACTGTTAAAGTCCAGCCTAATCAAACCTATACTATTAAAATTGTAACTGCTGATATTGGCGATAGTGCTTGGGATGGAGGAGTTTTTATTGATCGCATGAATAGCTATGATCTAGACTATGGAGATGCACCTAACAGCTATGGAACCAGCAGCATAGATCAGGCTATTCAGCTTCCAGGACCTGCCAGACATAGTATTGACCCTATCCCCTTTGTTTATTTGGGTAGCGTTGCTCCAGATGCTGAGGGAAATGGAACTCCTGCAACATCTCCCAACCCTGCTAATAGTGATGACAATACAGCAAGTGATGATGAAGACGCTTTTAGCAGCACTTTAACAGCATCTTCTGGAATTACTAGCCACACTATTTCTAACATTCCAGTTCATAATACTTCCACTCAAACAGCTAAACTGATGGGCTGGATCGATTTTAATAAGGATGGTGATTTTTTAGATGCTGGAGAGCAAGCAACTGTCAATGTTTCCCCTAACCAAACTACTGCTAATTTAACTTGGTCTGGCTTCTCAAGTACAAGTGTTGGCAATACCTACGCTCGCTTCCGCATTACAACCGATTCCAACTTAATTAACTCACCTTCTTCAATTGGCTTGGCTATAAATGGAGAAGTCGAAGATTATCAAGTTGCGATCGCTGGATATGACTATGGTGACGCTCCTAGCTCTTATGGAGATGCAAGTCATGACAATCCTGCTACTCCTACCGTATATTTGGGTAGCATTAAACCCGATAAAGAATTAAGTACTCAATTAGGAACTGATTCTGGTGCAGCAGCAGCAGGGGATGATAACAATGGGACACCTGATGATGAAGATGCTTTTACTGCCTTAGCCAACGTCCCCATAGTTGGTAACTATAGTCTTAATGTCCCTGTACACAACACTAGTAGCAATCCAGCTACTCTACACGCCTGGATTGACTTTGATAAAGACGGTCAATTTGAATCAGGAGAGTATCAAAATGCTACGGTTGCCAATAATAGCACTACTGCGAGTCTAAACTGGACTGTACCTATTGGTACTCTTCCTGGCAGTACTCATGTCCGCTTCCGTCTAACTAGCGATAATACTTTGATCGATAACATTGGGACAAGCAACATTGATGAACGTTCTATTGGTAATGCTAGTAACGGTGAAGTAGAAGATTACCCAGTATCTATATCCGTTCCAATTTATGATTATGGTGATGCTCCCGATACGGGTACAGGGACAGGGGCAGGGAATTATCAAACTACTGCTAGTGATGGTGGTGCAGCTCAAGTTAAGATTAATACTGCGGGGCTGGTTTTAAGTTTAGGCAGCAATATCGATACTGACGACGGGACTTTACAAAATGCTGCTGCTAATGCGGATGATATTAATGGTACACCCAATGACGAAGATGGAGTAGCAAGCTTTCCTGCTTTAACCACTACAGCTAATCAAACCTATACCGTCCCTGTCACTGTCCAAAATAATGTTCCTTCAGCTAATGCTTATTTAGTTGGCTATATTGACTTCAACAAAGATGGTGATTTCTTAGATGCTGGAGAAAAATCAGCGACTGTAACAATTCCTACTAATAGCACTAACCCTAGAACCTTTAACGTTACTTTTATTACTCCTGCTGGCATGACTACGGGTAATACCTATGCTCGCTTCCGTTTGGGTCAAGTTAAAGCCACAGCCGAGTCAGCTACAGGAGCTTCTATCAGCACTGATAACGGTGAAATCGAAGATTATCAAATTGCGATCGTCTCTCCCATATCACCTCTAGCAGGTCAACTGGTAATTAACGAAGTCTTTTATGCCCAAACAGGAACTAGTGCTGATGAAAATGATGAATTTATTGAATTATTTAATTCCTCAAATAACACTATTGACATCAGTGGTTTTAAGTTGATCGATGGTAATTTGCTGGTTTCTGCAATCACTTATCCCAATGCTTTAGATAGCACAGCAGGTAGTATTACTGGTAATCAATCCCCCTATGTCTTTCCTCACGGAACTAGCTTGCAGCCAGGGGAATATGCAGTAATTTGGATTGGCGACGAAACTGCCGATCATGATGCGACTGGTGCAACTTTTCAAGCTTGGTTAGGTAGAATGCCCAAACTTAATAATATTGGTGATGATATCTGGCTTTATGATGCTAATACTAGAATAATTGATTATATGGCTTATGGCACAGGGGCTGACATTAATATTCGACCAGATTCTAGCCTTGGTTTTTGGGATAGCACTTATGAAAACAATCTAGGTGGAGCAGCTTCAGGACAGTCTATTAGCTTGACTCCTAATGGCATGGATGGCAATACTAGTGCCTGTTGGGAAAAAACGGCGATCGCTATAAATGATTCCGATAGTGCCAGTACTCGTTGTCCTAACTTTCTGACAACTATTGACAGTGACACATCGGTAATTAATTCCAATCAACGTATTACTAGCGTTGGTAGCAACAATAATGGTAAGGCTAATTTGATTCTGGTCAAGCGGATTACTAATATTTTACCGAATTCCCAAAACATTAATTTCAACACTGTGATTGATGATGGTGTTCCCAATAATAATGACAATAACCCCAATTGGAAGAATAACTATTTACAAGGGCAAATTAACGTCTCTAATGTCAAGCCAGGAGATGAAGTGGAATATACGATTTATTTTCTCTCTAATGGTTTAGGCAAGGAAGCTAAAAATGTCGAAATTTGTGATGTTGTGCCAGACAATATGACTTTTGATAATCATAGCTATGATCGAAATTTCGGTATGGCTTTGGACTTAAGCGGAGCAACTTTACCGACTACTCCTTATAAAAAATTGTCCAATGCTATGGGAGATGACGAAGGAGATTTTTATCCCCCAGGCACAAATCCGCCAGTTACTCTGTGCAAGAAACATGACCCCAATGATCCTAATACTTTGATTCCTGTTGACAGTAGTAATAATCTTTCTGGAGCAGTATTAATTAAATTAAATGCACCTCTTCCTCCCGCTACAGGTTCAGGTACACCTCTAGATTCCTATGGCTTTATTCGTTTTCGTGCCAAAGTTAAATAGCTTTACAAGCAACTTACAAAAAACTTTCGATCCGCACTGCTAACTGCTCTTGATTAATTTTCCTCTAAAAATAATCAAGAGACTGACAATAGCTACAAATTGAGCAAATCAGGCTCTTGAAAAATAGGTCTTAAATTTTGAATAATCGACAGTTATTTAGAAATTTCACCAATTATAGGTGCTTGAGCCAAGGTCATGTGCTTTTGTTGAGCAATGATTACTTGAGATTGGCTAACTTCAGCATTAATCGCTACTGTTTTTACATCATACATTTGAGTAAAGAGCTTGGGATAAAGTCCTATACCAACAATCATTACTAAGAAACAAGCTGCAATAAAGATTTCTCTAGAGTTAGCATCATCAAAGGGAGCTTCTCCAGGTAAGACGCAGCTATTACCAAAACATACCGCAGGTTCGTTAGTTGGCTTTTTCATTTTGGCTTGGTCAATATCGCAGGCTAGAGCTTCATTAGAGTTGAAGAACACTAGTCTGAGCATAGACAACAAATAAATAGGAGTCATAATGATTCCTACCGCAGCCAAGAAAATCGTTACCGTAGAAAAAGTTGGGCTGTAAACATCGTTAGTAGCCATGCCCACAAAGATAGCAATTTCACTAGCAAAGCCACTCATTCCTGGGAGCGCTAAAGAAGCCATTGCAGCGGTAGTAAATAAAGCAAAAGCTTTAGGCATTACTAACGCTATACCATCCATACGATCCATGAATAAAGTATGGGTGCGGTCATAGGTAACTCCTGTTAAGAAAAATAATACAGAGGCGATTAAGCCATGAGACAGCATCTGTAGCATCGCTCCACTCGTGCCAATATCTGTAAAAGAGGCAATTCCAATCAGCACAAATCCCATGTGTGAAACAGAGGAGTATGCCAAACGGCGTTTCATGTTGGTTTGAGCAAAGGAACTAAAGCCACCATAAACAATATTGATTACTCCCAAGGTTACTAATAAAGGAGCAAAATAAACGTGAGCGTCGGTCAACAGTTCCATATTGAAGCGAATTAAACCATAGCCACCCATTTTAAGCAATACGCCCGCTAAAATCATTGATACTGGAGCAGAAGCTTCGCCGTGAGCATCGGGCAACCATGTATGCAAAGGAAAAATAGCTAATTTAACACCGAAGGCAATTAGTAAGCCTGCATATAGAGGTACTTCTAAAGCCAAGGGATAATCTTTTAAAGCTAAAGCAGCAATATCAAAGGTTAAGTTATCGCCGTAGAAAGCCATTCCCAAGCCTGCTACCAGGATAAAGATTGAGGCTGCTGCGGTATAGAGTAAAAATTTAGTTGCCGCGTAACGACGCTTAGAGCCACCCCAAATGGAAACAAGTAAATAGACAGGAACTAACTCAAGCTCCCACATAACAAAAAATAGCAATATATCCTGTGCCACGAATACTCCAATTTGCGCTGAATACAGCACTAGCATGAGGAAGTAGAACAGGCGAGGCTTTCGATCTACTTGCCAAGCAGATAACATTGCTAGAGTTGTGACAAATCCTGCTAATAAGACTAAAGGAGCAGAGATCCCATCGACCGAGACTGACCAGCTAATCCCAAGTTGAGGAATCCAGCTATAGCTTTCGACTAGTTGGAATTGCGCGCTACTGGAATCGTAGTTGGTCCAGAAGGCATATCCCATTAAGATGAAGTCGATAATACCAACACTTAGAGCATACCAACGTACGGTTTTACCATCTTTATCAGGAATCAGAGGGATTGCTAGAGCAGCAAATAGAGGTAAAAAGATAATCGCGGTAAGCCAGGGAAATTGAGCTACCATGGTGAGTTTTGTTATGTAGTTTGTTATTTGTTAATAAAAGTATATTATATTAACCTTTGTTAAGAACATTGTAATTTTAAATTTAGCGAGATTTAAGCTAAACTTTACACAATCTTTAAACAAATGCTCCAGGATTCCAGGTTTTGACTGGTTTTTGGGTAATAGCAATAACTTTTGGTTGCTTCAACTAATCAGTAACTGCGCAACGGACGTAACGCCACAACTCTTTTTTGCTTTTCTCCTAAATATCTGTTTCCAGGTTATCCTGGTTGATCAATAGACACTTTACTGAGTTTGTTAATCAATCTGAAACCATTTAAAGCTTGTAAAGCTTGAATAAAGTAAGTCTAAGTCTGCTTGAATATATTTTTTTATGGCAGTATGAAAAATAACCTTAATAACTTTAAGATCTCTTTCCCTTTAGGATTAACAACTTATTTAATTGGTGGTGCTGTTTTATTGTTAGGGTTGACCATTTTTAAACCATTTACTATTATCAATGCAGGCGATCGCGGAGTGGTGATGCGCTTTGGCAAAGTTCAAGATAATGTTTTGGATGAAGGCATTCACCCGATTATACCCATAGTTAATACCGTAGAACATCTGACCGTTAGAGTGCAAAAAAGCGATATTATTGCTCAAGCCTCTTCTAAAGATTTACAGGATGTCAAAACTGACGTTACTATCAACTGGCATATCGATCCTGCTCAAGTAAATCGTATTTATCAACGCATCGGGGATGAAGAAGAAATTCTCAACGGTATTGTATCTCCTGCTGTTAATGAAGTAGTGAAAGCTGCCACAGCTAAAAAAACGGCTGAGGAAATTATTACTAAACGAACAGAATTAAAGCAAGAAATCGATTTGCAGTTGCAAGAGAGGCTAAAAGACTACGACATTGACATTGATGACGTTTCTTTGGTGAATGTTTCCTTTTCTCCTGAATTTGCCAAAGCGATTGAAGCTAAACAAATTGCTGAACAACAGGCAAAGCAAGCCGATTTCGAAGCTTTAAAAGCCGAAAAAGAAGCAACAGCAGCGGTTAACCGTGCCAAGGGACAAGCAGAAGCTCAAAGATTACAACGTCTCACCTTAACCCCAGAATTATTACAACAACAGGCGATCGATAAATGGGATGGTAAATTTCCTACTGTTATGGGAGGAGAGACTCTACCGTTAATTAATCTTAGTCCCGAACAACTGGCAAATTGATCCGTCTGCCATCTGCAATCTGCCTTCGTTCCGTATTTACACCGTAAATAAAATAAAGCCATTGGTTAGCCTCTGAGAAAACACTATGGTGGAAACAAGACAACGGGCTTAGGTTAGATAGGTTAATTTAGTCGCTAAATACCCGATGCTGAGGGATATAAGTCGTTGCCAGGTGATTCAAAAATTTTCTTTTATTGAAAGTTTAAGCTTATCTCGCTCTAGGAATCATCATTTTCAAGCAAATTTAGGGAAGTTTAATACTAATCAAACTAATAGTTTTCAGCAACAGAGAGGATCTAATGATCATCAATTAGTAACCAAGACTTCAAAACAACCTTCCGCCATTGTTACTACCTCTAATAGAGCAACTACGATTGATAGTAATTGGTATCAACCAACAACCGACTATAGCTTAAGCCTGGCAGAAATAATTCGTGCCACCACGGACAATTATGTAGAGCCAAATTTCAAATTGAGTTTAAACTCATCTACTCGAAATGGTTACTTAGGAAAAACACTGTTTTTCCTTGCCTGTAGCTATTGTTTATTAGTTGCCTGGTGGCTGTTTAGACATCAGGGAATACTAACTGCGATCGCTGGTGGCAAAAATATTGTACTGTCTAAATCTGATGTTCAATTTATTGATTACATGGAGCGATCGCTCGACCAGATAGATCGTAAAATTGCCGTCCACAAAAAAACTAATGATCGGGTAGTATATGTTCCCGTATATACCCCTACACCGACAATGCCTCAAGTAGCCAGCAATAATGCACCTTTGGCTTTACCCAATAGCAGCATCCCTGCTCTGCCTCCGCCTGTTGAACCTTTAGCAATTCCTGAACCACCTCCTTTGCCTGAACCCACTCCTATCAACGATAATGCAGTTAATTCAGTACAGAGTAATCAAGTAGCGATCGCCAGTCAACCCAAGATTAGTCACACTTTAATGGGAGTTTTGAACTTAGGAGGCGATCGTTCAGCAGCATTAATCAAGGTTCAAGGTCAAACTAGGCGAGTTTGGGTGGGAGAAGAAATTAACGACGGTTGGATTTTAGAATCGATCGCCAATCAACAAGCCAATATTAGCTATCAAGGTGAGGTTCGTTCCATTTCTGTAGGCGAAACGTTTTAAAATATGAGATAAAGCCAAGTATTTTGAGAATTTTAAGATGGGTTTATTTGATGACATTAATCAGTTTTTGGAAGAGCGACTAGATGAATTTTTGCAAAATAATCCTCATCTTGAACTACAGGCACTAGAAGAGCAATTACGGGAACAGGAACAAGATACAACTAAGCTAATTTCTCGACTCCAGCTAGAAGAAAAAAACCTGCAAGATCAGATCCTGGCGATCGCCAATGATATTCAAACCTGGCACGGTAGAATTGATAAGGCGGAGAAAGCTAATCGACAAGATTTGGCGAGTGCAGCCAGAGAGCGAGAAGCTGAATTACTCAGGCAAGGGAATCAAATTTGGGGACAGATGCAGGGGGTAAAGCAACGCACCACCCAAGCTAAAGAATTGCTGTTGCAGGTTAAACGAAAGCGTCAAGAAGTTAAGCAGTCTACTTCAACTCAAGCTAACTTTACTAGCACGACTAATTCATCTAGTGATACGATTGGCTGGGATCGTGGTGGTAATTCGCCTCAATATCGCCGTAGTGCCGATCCTTTAGAAGCTGAGTTTCAAAAATGGGAAGTAGATGAAGAATTAGAGCAAATCAAAAAGAACATTAATCAGTAGATAACCTCAGTTCGGCGTTGGTGATTTAAGTATTTCCTCTAGATATATATGACCCCCAGAGACTTATTTGCTCGTGAAGCCCTAGCACAAATTCCCAAGATCCTGACTTTATTGGATCGTAATCCCCACAGCCCAACTTATGGTTGTTTTGATCGCACTTTCTGGCAATATAAAGTCATCGATTTTCCTGCGGGGATGTCTCAGGAATTCGTCTATCCGCTGGCGTTGGCTTATGGTTGCGATCTGCCAGGGAATATTTATTATCAGCAACCTATGCTTAAGGAGTGGGTTAAAGCAGGGATTGAATACGCCTATTTCAGCAGTCATAGTAATGGTTCTTGTGATGATTATTTTCCCTATGAAAGAGCAGCGGGTGCAGCAGCCTTTTCTTTACTAGCCTGTTTAGAAAGTACAACTCTATTAGGTTTAGAGCATTCGCCAGCAGTGTTGGATTTCTTCCGCAGACGAGCAGACTGGTTAGCAGAACATCAGGAAAGCGGACGGTTAACTAATCATCAGGCTTTGATTGTGCTGTGTTTAGAGTTAGTGGGCAGATTGTTACAAACAGATCGTTGGTCAGTTAGTCAGCAAGAGCGTTTAGAACAGGTATATGCTTGGCAAAATCCCGAAGGTTGGTTTATTGAATATGAAGGTTGCGATCCTGGCTACCATACCCTAACTATTTCTTGTTTGGCGCGGTTAGATCAATTACAGCCAAATGAGAGGTTAAAACAGGCGATCGCTCTGCGGTCAAGTTAGCAGCCGAGTTTGTTCATCCTGATGGTTCTTATGGGGGAGAATATACTAGTCGCAACACCTATAATTTTTTTCCCCATGGTTTTGAATTGGTCGGACAATGGCTACCAGAAGCTTTAAATATTAACGATCGCTTTTTGCAGGGATTAGTGGCTGGTTTAGGCTCTTGTTATGCTGACGATCGCATTATCGGACACCATACCTGGAATTATCTGCTAGCCTGGCGCGATTTTATTCCCGCTCGTCCCCCCTTACAGCCTCGTACTCAGGGGAGGATATATTTGGAACAAGGAGGGATATTAATTGATCGTCGAGAGCAAACAGAATTATATTTAGCCCTTAATAAGGGAGGTGTGTTTAAGCTGTTTCGTGATAATAAGTTAGTCGCTTCTGATACACAGTTTTCTTTGCTGGTGCAGGATGGTAATAAACGCAAAAATGCGGTGGGACATCTGGTTGATAATTATCAAATTAAGCTAGAGTCAGATCAAATTGCGATCGCGGGAAATCTTGGTTGGGCTAAACAGAAGCAGATGAATCCTCTTAATCTAATTATTCTGCGGTTAGTGATGTTATCTCTAGGGCGCTTTTTTCCTAATTTAATTCGTCGCAGCTTACAGAAAATTCTCATTACAGGAAAACAAACCACACCGTTTCAATTTTCCCGTCGTCTAGCTTGGCATGATGGACATTGGCGTATTGAAGATCGCCTAACTGCTAAATCTTGGGATAATGTTATCGCTGTCGATCTGGGTTGCGATCGCACTTCTATCTATGTCGTGATGAGTCGTACTTTTCAACCAGGACAACTTCAACCTGCTTGGGATTTAAGCGCGCAGCTGGCAAATTTAAACCCTGGAGAATCACTTAATTTAACCAGAAATTTTTAAATTGATCTTGAGATATTTGTCGAAAATTATTAAAAAAATCTTAAATATTTATTGTCTGCGTATTTTCACTATTTTAGATATTTTAAATCCTGATTAAGATAATTACAATCGTATAAAACGGTTTATTTAATCAAGAGAAGTATTAGTCTAAACTGAATCGCCAACCTATTACAATCATGATAATTAATATCATTGACTGAGTAATGATTGATTTAATTATCAAAGGTTTTTCAGTATTAATAAAAATAATGTAATCAAAGCATACAGCTAAGATTTGACCTCCATAATAGTTAGATAATTCAGATTCTTATCTAGCAAAAATATTTAAAACTGTTCACTTTTTTCTCTTAAATAAATCATGATTTCTCTTCCTTTAGAATCCGAGTTACAAGTTGTTCGTCTCAAAATGTACCTTGAACGAAATCCGCAAGAAGCAGTTGAGTTGGCACTACAACATTATGAAGATTTTCTCGCCTTAGCAGTCAAGTACAAAAAGCTTCAATCTAAGTTAGATGATATTGAATCATGTATGCTGGAATTCAGTGAAAGCTATGGATTTTAGTTCTTAGTCAGAGTTATGAAAACCTCTGTTTTCACCAAGAAATTTATTTTATACAGCTACTTAAGCTAAAAACTATTGCATAAATACGTCACCTTTAACCTATGGAGATATACTGAACATTTAAAATAACTTGTTAAACCAGCGATGTGTCCTCGCGCTAAAAGTCTTAAAGCACAACCCGATTTACGACCTGCTAAACTCTGGATTTTGCTGGTAGGAGTTAATGAGTATCAGGATCGCCAGAACTTATCCTCACTACAATATTCTGCTTTAGATTGTCAGGGTTTAGGAGAAGCGTTAAAGGAAGCAACCGCTAGTTTTACAGACAAAGAAGTTATTATTCATCACGATTTTGTTAGTCAGTATCCTCGCTTAATTGAAGTCCAGCAAAGCATTCAGCACATTGTTAAATCTGCTGGGAAAAATGACACGATTCTGTTTTACTTTTCAGGACACGGTATTTTAGAAACTGAGACTCAACAGGTCGTTTTATGTTTGGCTGACACCAACACTCAAGATCTGTTAATGACAGGTTTACCATTAAATAACTTACTCAAGCAGTTAAGCAACTGTGCCGCTAGTCAACAACTGGTGTGGTTGGATGCTTGTCATAGTGGTGGGATGACTTTGAGGGGGACAGCATCTCCAAGGGATCCTAGTTCACAATTAGTAGAAACATTACGTCATCAAGCAGCAGAAAGCCAGGGTTTTTATGCTTTATTATCTTGCGATCAAACTCAACAGTCTTGGGAGTTTCCCGAATTAGGACATGGAGTGTTTACTTATTATTTAATGAGGGGTTTGCGGGGAGAAGCTGCGGATACTCAGGGGATAATTGAAGCCGACGCTTTATATCAATATGTTTATTATCAAACATTGCGCTATATCGATAAAACTAATCAACAGATTCGCTTGATCAATCAACAAAAGAGCAGTCGTGGAGAAAGCCAACTTCAGTCTGAATTTCCCTTGCAAACTCCCAAACGAATCGTAGAAGGGTTTGGCAGGGTGATCTTAGGCAAACAGTCATTGAGTAAGTTAAATGTTAATCCTCGACAGGCTTTAGTAGTTGATGGCGGGTTTAAGGCAAATAGTACGACTCTGGCTTTGAGTAAGGTTTTGCAAAATGCGGGAGATTTCAAACTGAAATATTTTCCCCAAACTAACGAATCTTGGTCAGAGGTAAAAAATGCGATCGCAACTTGTCTCAATGTTCAAAACGCAACAAATACCAACATTAGTACCTCTTTACTATACCTAAGAGGAGAAGTTGAAACGACGGAGACGGGAGAATCTTGGTTAATTTTGCAGGATGGGATTAGCTTATCGCGTTTTTGGTTAAGAAAAGTGCTGCAAAGTTCTCATGCCAAGCAGCAGATTGTGATCCTAGACTGTCCTGGCACAGATTGTCTAGAAGATTGGGTCGAAGATTTGCGCTTAGAAACAGATCGCGGACAGTGTTTAATTGCAGCCAATGCCAGCTTAGATTGCTCTCAGCAGTTTGCTAATCTTGTCTTGGAAACTTTACAAAATACCGATTCGGCAGCAGGATTACCTATTGCAGCCTGGATTAGTCAGCTACAGGTTGCTTTAGCAGGAACAGGAATTACGCCTCAAATTTGGTTATCGGGTACACAAGGAGTAATTGAATTACTGCCAGCCAAAGCTAAACATGGATCTAATAGTGAACAGCCATTATTAGATTTGGGAATTTGTCCCTATATGGGGTTGAAGGCTTTTAATGAAGCCAATAGCGAATATTTTTATGGTCGAGAAACCTTAGTTCAGAAGTTGGTTAACCAGATTAGCCATAAGACATGTATTGCGGTGGTGGGTGCTTCGGGAAGCGGTAAATCCTCGGCAGTGCAGGCGGGATTAATGGCTCAACTGAGACAGGGTAAGCAAATTCCCACCAGCGATCGCTGGTGGTTGGGTTGTTTTCGTCCTGGAAGTAAGCCAGTACAGGCTTTAGCAAGGTTATTAGCCGATCCTCAACGGCAGTCTCAAGTACAGCAACAGCTACAAATTGAAGGATTACTCTATCAGGGAGTAGAAGGGTTTGTACAGTGGTTACGAACTCGCACTGAAGCAATGGTGTTATTGGTTATCGATCAGTTTGAAGAATTGTTTACTCTCGCCAGTGAGAGTGAACGTCAAGAATTTATTGCCTTAATCTTAGGTGCGCTGAAACATGCAGGCGATCGCTTTAAACTGGTTTTAACTATTAGAGCCGATTTTGTGGCTGCTTGTCTTGAAAATCCAGAATTAGCCCAAATATTACAAAAAAACAGTATCTTAGTGCCACCATATCTGAACGAAGCCGATTATCGCTCTGCTGTGATTAAACCCGCACAACAAGTTGGCTTACAGGTAGAGTCTGGCTTAGTAGAAGTGTTGTTACAAGATTTGGATCGTTCCTCTGGGGATTTACCTTTGTTACAGTTTGTCTTACAGGAGCTATGGTCAAAAAGAGAGAATGGTAAATTAACCCTCAAAGCCTATCAAGAGTTAGAGGGTGTCAAAGGTGCTTTAGAAAGACAAGCACAAGGAATATACGATCATCTCGATATCGCATCTCAAGACTGTGCGCGCTGGATTTTTCTTAACCTCACCCAGTTGGGAGAAGGCACAGAAGATACTCGTCGGCGCATGACTAAATCTGATTTAATCGTCGCTAAATATCCCGCAGATTTGGTTAATCAAACCCTGCGTATTTTAACCGATGCTAACCTGCTAGTAATGAATCTGGATAATGGTAATAACATTGGACAAAGCCGTAGCGCAGACAATCCTCCAGAAGATGATGAGCTATTTTTGGCAGCCATGCGTCAAGAGGCAACGGTAGAAATTGTCCACGAAATTCTAATTCGTCACTGGTCTAGTTTACGCTGGTGGTTAGAAGAAAATCGGTCAAGATTGCGATCGCAACGTCAGATTGAACAAGCGGCAGGATTATGGTTGCAAAAGAATCAGCAGGATGATTTTTTACTCAAGGGTGTTCGTCTAGCTGAAGCGGAAGAAATTTATATTCAATACACTGATGAGTTATCCGATAATGCCAAAGAGTATGTTGCTGCCTGTATTGATGTCAGATTAGCAGAACAAAGAGAAACAAAAAAACGTTTGCTTAAAGCACAATTAACCGCTGCTGCGTTAGGCATTTTAGGCTTGGCTGCTACTGCCTTTGGGGTAAGTACATATCGCCAGAAAATAATCACACAAGTTGAAAATATTGCTAGTTTAACTGCCGTTGCCGAAGCACAATTATTATCCAATCAGCAGTTAGAATCTTTAACCACCAGTGTCCAAGCAGGCAAGCAATTTAAACAAATAAATGGCTTGGGTAAAGCTTTAGTTGGTCAAGAAAATTGGCAAGAAACTCAATATAAAACTACAGCCACCTTACAACAGTCTATTTACGGTACTCAAGAATTAAATCGACTAGAAATCATAGTCAACAGGTAAATAGTATTAGCCTCAGTGATGACGGAGAAATATATGCTACAGCAAGTGATGATGGAACTATAAAAGTTTGGCAGCAAAACGGCACTTTACTAAAAACTCTAACTAAGGAACAAGCACAAAAAAATCCTCTGGTTTTTAGTTTAGGTAACAGTAGCAAAACAATTATTAATCCAATTTATATTCCTCAAAAAACTTCTATATCAACTGGAAATAATACTTATTCAATAGTTGCCAATAATGATAATACAGTCCAACTTAGAGCTAAAAATAATAAATTAATTAGCTTATATGCTCATCCAGAATCAGTTAATCATTTTGTTCTTAGTGCAGATAAAAAGCTATTGGCTACTACAACTATTGATGGAAAAATTTATATTTGGAGCAAATCAGGTATTTTACAACAGACTTTGATTGGGCATAATGGAGAAATATTAGATATTAATTTTTTTGCTCATAATAGTGATATTAACTCCAATAATTCCTATAAATTAATCTCTACTGGTGTAGATAAAACCGTGAAAATTTGGCAAGTGTTTAATCGCTATGATCATCAAGCTGAAGAAATCGATAGTCTTGCCATTTCACCAAATAATCCTAATACTTTTGCTGCTGCTAATGGAGCTGGTCAAATTGAAATTTGGCGCAATAATTATGATGGTACACAAAAGCGGATACGTACTTTACCAGGACATCTAGAAGCTATTTCGCAAATCAAATATAGTCCTGATGGAAGTATAATTGCCTCTGCAAGTTGGGATCGAACAATTAAACTTTGGTATTCTCAAACAGGTGAATTGATTAATACTTTTAAAAGCTATCAAGATGGAATTAATAGTATTGCTTTTACTCCTGATGGTCAGACTTTAATCTCTGGTAGCGAAGATAAAACTATTAACATTTGGAACATAGCAGGTAAACCAAAATTAATTAAAACTTTAGCTGGACACACCGATAGTATCAAAGTCGTTACAGTTAGTCCTAATGGCGAACTAATAGCTTCGGCTGGTTACGATAACACAATTAAACTTTGGACTATTAAAGGTGAATTATTACAAACTATTGCAGCTCACAATCTGGCAATAACTTCCCTGGTATTTACCGCTGACAATCAATTTTTGGCCTCTGGAAGTTGGGACAATACAGTTAAAATTTGGTGGATTAAAGATGCAGGTAAAAGCAGCGAGTTATTACATACTTTGTCGGGACATCAAGACGGCGTAACTACAGTTAGTTTTAACTCTGATGGTACAGTATTAGCCTCTGGTAGTGGCGATCGCACCATCAAACTTTGGAACCCAAAAACAGGAGAGTTAATTAAAACCTTGCGAGGACATACTAGTCAGATTAACAGTTTGGCGTTTAGTAACAATGACCAGTCGATTATTAGTGGAGAATCACAACAAGGTTTATTTTGGTGGAATTTAGACTTAGATGATTTATTAAATCGAGGATGCGATCGCTTATCAGATTATCTCTCTACTAATCCTAATGTGTCGTCAAAAGATCAAAAACTTTGTCGTTAAAATTCAAAAAGCGATCGCTGTAAAAGAAAATTAATTAAAACGTTTTTAATTTACCGACTAGATTGTGAAACGCAGTGAAATACTTGAAAAGTATAGTCATTTAAATAGTGAGAAGACCTGCTCTTGGGGTTCTGTCCGTGTTTCGATCCCAAAAGCAGGTCTGTTAAAGTTCACTCCTCACCACATCTAGAATTCTTACCTATTAGTCTAATAAACTCTCTTAGAGGTGTAACAGTTTAATGATTGTCACTACATATTTATCAATGAGCAATGATCATTCAAAAAGAGGTAATTGCTCACTGTTCATTGTTGAATGACCAAAAGTTAAACTGCCAGTACAAGGTACTAATTAAACTGATTCTGAATAATTACTTGTTCTAAAATAGCCACTGCCTGCTCTATTTCCACTGCCGATACTACTAAAGGAGGAACAAAACGGAGTACCTTTGCTCCAGCAGGGGCAAGCAATAAACCTTCATCCATTGCTGCTTTAACTACCTGTATCGAAGTAAGATCGATATCTGAGCGTAATTCCAGACCGTTAATTAGACCCCAGCCACGAACTTCCGTAAATAAATGAGGATATTTTTTGGCGATCGCTCTTAATCTTACCCGCAGTTGTTCTCCTCTCTGCTGAACGTTTTGGAGAATATTTTCCTCTGTCAAAGTTTGCAGCACCGCTAAAGCAGCAGCACAAGCAAAAGGGTTTCCGCCAAAAGTACTAGCATGGTTGCCTGGCTCAAACGCAGCACAGGAATCTTTACAGAGCATTGCACCAATGGGAATACCGCCTGCTAAACCTTTAGCGCTAGTCAAAATATCTGGTTCAATTCCTAAATTTTCATAACCCCAGAGTTTGCCGCTTCTACCAATGCCTACCTGTACCTCATCAAAAATCAGCAGAATATTATTTTCGTCGCAAATTTTACGTAGTTTAAGAAAATACTCCAAATCTCCAGGGCGCACTCCTCCTTCTCCTTGCAGAGGTTCGATCATAATTCCCACTACTCGACTCAAAGTACCTTCATCAAGGTCAGTAATGGCGTTTTCTACCGCAGTAATATCGTTATACGGCACATAGGCGAAGCCAGGCATGAGAGGGCCAAAACCTTTTTGATATTTTTCTTGTCCTGTAGCGGTAACGGTTGCGAGGGTACGTCCATGAAAGCTAGCTTTAGCAGTGAGAATAATCGGATTTTCTACCTTGTCTAAATAGGTGTGGGCATATTTTCTGACTAGCTTAATTGCCGCTTCGTTAGCCTCCGCTCCTGAATTGCAGAAAAATACTTTGTCCATGCAGGAGTGATTAACTAACCATTCTGCTAGCTGCCCCTGTTCAGGAATATAATACAAATTTGAGACATGATGTAGCTTTTTGATCTGTTCTGTAACAGCTTTAATTAAGGCTGGATGAGCATGACCTAGAGTACAGGTGGCAATTCCTGCCACAAAGTCAAGATACTCTTTACCTTCGGTGTCCCAAAGACGGCAGCCTTCGCCTTTATCGATGGCAATGGGAAAACGACCATAAGTTGGCATTACGCTCTGGTCAAAGCGATCGCGATCGAATTCAGTGATGTTTAAAGTAGTTAGAGAATTGTTGATGGCTGTAGATTGAATCACAAGATACCCTTGAATAGAGATTATTTTGACAGAATGATATGTAAAAAGACGGTTATTATTTGATAGAACTAATCTAATGTGGTTTGATTTTAATTCCAATTTAATCTTAATGTAATTAATTTTGGGAAAAGAGTGTTATCAAATACAGCAGCGATGAATATTGAATGTATAGTTACACTTTTGAGCAAAAGTATGGTCGTTTACGCCAGGAGTTAATCAGAGGAGGGGTAGTATTAGCTAGTATCGTACTGGTGGGTACTCTCTGGTTTTGGTTAGTTGAAAAGTGGACTTTTACCGAGTCAGCTTATATGACCATAATTACCCTATCTACGGTAGGGTTTTTGGAGGTGCATCCGTTAGGAGCAAGAGGGCGATTATTCACCATAGCTCTAATTCTAATGGGTTTATTCACCATTGGTTATATTGTCAATCGTTTTACTGAAGCCCTAATCCAAGGGTATTTTCAAGAAGGAATCAGACTAAGGCAGGAGAAGAGTTTGATTGAATCTCTAGATCAACACTATATAGTATGTGGTTTTGGGCGTACAGGTCGTCATGTTGCCAGCGAATTTTTGCAGAAGGTATTCCCTTCGTGATTATTGACGACAATGTTGAAGAAGTTGAAGAAATCAAGCAGCTTGGCTATACGGTAATTTTAGGAGACGCAACTTTAGATGAATCATTAATTCGCGCTAGGATTGAATGTGCAAATTGTCTAGTCACCGCCTTGCCTTCAGATGCCCAGAATCTTTATACAGTGCTGTCAGCTAAGACCCTTAATCCACGGATCAGGGCGATCGCTCGTGCCAGTAATGAAGAAGCAGTACAGAAACTCCAGCGTGCAGGAGCAGATGCGGTAGTTTCCCCCTACATTACGGGAGGAAAAAGATTAGCAGCAGCAGCATTAAGACCCCAGGTGATGGATTTTGTGGATGGGATTATTGCAGGATCTAACAGTTCTTATTATATGGAAGAATTTTTAATAGACTCAGCAGCTTGTCCCTATGTTGGTCAAACCATTAGAGACGCTAAGTTGCGCTCCCAGTCAGGGGCGTTAGTCTTGGCAATTCGCCGCTTTGACGGCAGTTTAATTGCTGGACCAGATGGAGATACGAAAATTTTAGAACGTGATGCCCTAATCTGTATGGGAACGGCAGACCAACTACGAACCCTCAATAAAATTCTTGGTCCAATTAATCCTAATGCTGGGTTGAGACTACCGAGAAATCAATAGACAAGACTTTTTAAGCTTTTTTAAGCTTATTTTAGCTAGAGTAGAATTTTAATCCTTGGTCCTGTGTCATTAGATAATCTAGATAATCTGGTCGATCAGTTAAAGCCCTTAAAAACTAAAGCATTGTCTCTAATTCATCAAGCTACCGAAAAAGCGTCCTCCGCCGACAATTATTTGATGGATAAGATCGGTAACTCAGTTGGTTCATCCCTAGCTGTTTGGTTGAATCAACATCCTTTGGTCGCTTGGTTAGTTAGTCATCCTCTGATGGCTATCCTGATTAGCTTAGTTGCCATCATTTTGGTGGTTAGATTACTCCTCACAATTTACCGAGCGATCTCCAGTACAATAGATCGTCTTTGGCTGGCAATATTGCGATCGCCTTTGCGGTTACTCAAATTTCTGTTTGGTTGGCAGCCAAAGCCCAAGACAATTACATCTAACACCACAGTAACCAACTATGAAGTCACAAGCGACTCTCAACAGCTTCAGGAAATCATGGCTCGTTTAGATCACATTCAACAACAGCAGCAGGAAATTATTCAAGATTTAGCATTCTTGAAACAACAACCCTTAAATATTGAACCACAGCAACTACGGTTAATAGAAAAGAAAATTAGTAATCACTTCTCGTCTTAAAAAAAATCTGCTAATCAATGCCAGCAACATCCTTAATATACGGTATGCTTCCTCAAAGAGTTAATTATAAAAATAAACAATAAATGTCTATTAAAACAGATAAAATCCAGGTTGGAGAATTCCAGTGGTTTTATCGTCAAACTGAAATAGAGAGCGATCAGCCTAACGACATAGCTACGCGACGCACTCCCATTCTTTTTTTACATGGCTTACCTTCCCATAGCTACACTTGGGAGAAATTAATGACCCTGTTGGCAGCAGAAAATATTCCTAGCATTGCCCCAGACTGGATCGGCTCAGGATTTTCCGATAAACCTGATAAGCGAAATTTTGCTTATACTCCCGCAGCATATCTGACAAGCTTAAGTGAATTTATTGCAGCGATCGAGTTAGAAAAGTTTTATTTAGTTGTTCAAGGATTTTTAGCCTCTGTTGGCATTCAGTATGCTGTACAAAACCCAGAACAAATTGCAGGCTTGATTATTCTCAATACGCCAATTACTTCTGGAGCAAAGCTCCCTTGGTCAATGAAGCAAATGACTTTTCCTGTGGTGGGGGACATGATGACTCAAGATCCTTTGTTGGTCGATCGCAATCTGGAAAAAGGTAGTGGTTTTGTGATCGAAGACAAAGACCTGAATATTTTGCGTAAACCTTTCTTGCAAAGCTCAAATGTTGGTCGAGCCTTAATGACAACCCTCAAGCAATTACAGCTTGATACCGTAACCCCAGTCATAGAAGCAGGTTTAAAAAAATGGTCAAAACCTATCTTAATTATTTGGGGTTCAGCCGATAGCTGGCTCGATCTTGATGATGTTAAAAAGTTAGCAACTGCTAATTCAAAAATTACTCTAGTTGAGTTGCCGACAGCCAAACACTATCCTCAAGAACATTGGACTTCAGATATTGCTGGAGAAATTGTGCAGTTTTTTCTATCTAATTAGTAGCCAAAAACAATAATTATTTGTGTCTTAGGTAACAACTTATACATTTTTTCTCGCAGCCAGCAGATAATCTGAACAGTAATAAAATTTGCGATCGCTTCTAGGGTTCCGACTTATTTAACAGTGGTAAGATTTATAGCAATGTTGAGAAGTGCTGGTCCAAGAGAAGCAAGCCACCTAAAAAGAATTTATGATTAGGTAGCTCCACGGCGGGACAAAAGCCCGGGAGGATTCGACGCTTGAAACACAGTGTTGAACTTCTCGGGCTTTTGCATTTGAGATAAACTTCCAGAGGAATAATTTAATGAGCGAACAATCTCCATTTCAGCCACCAAGTAGCGATGAAAATGGATACAGTAGTGAAGCAGAAAAAGCCTTGGCAAAAGAGCGTCAGCTACCTCTTACAGGCTGGCAGCAGGAGGTAGATAAAGGCTTAGATTACGGTTTGGAAGCAGCATCAAGTATTAAAGATCGAACTATTCCTACTTTTTCGAGGGGAGAATTACCTCATTATGCAGGGATTAATACTTTTTTGAAAGCTCCATATTTGGAAGATGTTAAGCAGGTAGGCAATTATGATGTAGCAATTATTGGTGTCCCTCACGATTCTGGGACGACCTATCGACCTGGTACTCGTTTTGGGCCTCAAGGTATTCGTAAAATTTCTGCTCTCTATACACCATACAACTTTGAACTAGGGGTGGATTTACGCGAACAAATTACTCTTTGTGATGTGGGGGATATATTTACTATTCCCGCCAATAATGAAAAATCTTTCGATCAGATTTCTAAAGGTATAGCTCACGTTTTTAGTTCTGGTGCATTTCCTATTATTTTAGGAGGCGATCATTCTATTGGGTTTCCGACAGTTAGAGGAATTTGTCGTCATTTAGGAGATAAGAAAGTTGGGATTATTCACTTTGATCGTCATGTGGATACCCAAGAGACAGATTTAGATGAAAGAATGCATACTTGCCCTTGGTTTCATGCTACTAACATGGTTAATGCGCCAGCTAAAAATTTAGTCCAGTTAGGGATCGGCGGTTGGCAAGTACCGCGACCTGGAGTTAAGGTATGTCGAGAAAGAGCAACTAATATTCTTACCGTTACCGATATTACGGAGATGGGTTTAGATGCAGCAGCCAATTTTGCCATAGAAAGAGCTACAGACGGTACGGATTGCGTGTGGATTAGTTTTGATATTGATTGCATCGATGCGGGATTTGTGCCAGGTACAGGCTGGCCCGAACCAGGTGGTTTATTACCCCGCGAAGCTTTACATCTACTCAAAAAAATTGTTCAAAACACTACTGTCTGTGGAATAGAAGTTGTGGAAGTTTCTCCACCCTACGATGTGAGTGATATGACAGCATTAATGGCAACTCGCGTCATCTGCGATACTATGGCACATCTGGTTGTTTCGGGACAATTGCCGAGAACAGAAACCCCTGCTTATATTCATGCTGAAGCTCAACAAGTAGATGAACCTTGGCAGTAAGAGGGAGTAGCAAGTGGCAGGTAGCAGGTAGCAGGTAGCAAGTAGCAAGTAGTAACGACAAATGACTGATAATCAACTCTATCAAATGAATCCTCAAGAGCGATTTAGCGATCGCGCCCAAGATTATGCTAAATATCGACCGAGTTATCCCTCTGAAGCCATTAACTGTATTTTAGAGCAATTAGGAGAGTCATCTAGCTTAATAGCTGCCGATATCGGTGCGGGAACTGGTATTTCTTCAAGGTTATTAGCCGATAGAGGAGTAAAAGTAATTGCGATCGAGCCTAATGTAGCTATGAGACAAGTAGCCCAAAAGCATCCGTTGGTAGAATTTCGCGATGGTAGTGCCGAAAATACTAAATTACCCGACAAATCAGTCGATTTAGTGACTTGTTTTCAATCTTTTCACTGGTTTAATCCCAAACCGACTTTAACAGAATTTGCCCGTATTCTTCAGCCAGAGGGAAGAATTGCTTTAGTCTGGAACGATCGCGATCTTGATGGAGGCGATCGATTTACTCGTGAGCATGACTATATAATTACTCAAGCATCTAACAATAGCCCTATTCATTCTCGTTTAGATGGCAAAAGCGGTACATTTATTAAGTCTCTCTTTCCTTTGGTAAGTCAGCATATTTTTTCTTCCCAACAAGCTTTTACTAAAGATAGTTTAATTGGTCTAGCTATGAGTGCTTCTTATATACCCCAAGAAGGAAAAGTGCATCAACAACTGCTTCAGGATCTGGCGAACTTACATCAGAAATACTGTGATGAGCAAAGTTTGGTTTATTTAAAATATAAAACTAGCGTTTATTTAGCATCCTTGTTAGTCAAGTAAGTAAAAATAATATGTATAAACTATACGATTTTCTACCTTCGGGTAATGGCTATAAAGTTCGTTTATTGCTAACTCAATTACAGATTCCTTTTGAATTAATTAAGCTCAACATTCTTGCAGGAGAAACTAGAACGCCTGAATTTTTAGCAAAAAACTCTAATGGCAAAATACCATTGTTAGAAATTGATTCAAACATATTTATTTCTGAATCTAACGCTATTTTATATTACCTTAGCCAAGATACAGCATATTTTGCTCAAGATAAGTATGAGCAAGCACAAGTAATGCAGTGGCTCTTTTTCGAGCAATATAGTCACGAACCAAATATTGCTACCCCAAGGTTTTGGATTACTGAACTTAAGCAAGCAGATAAATATCAAAAAGAGATCGAACAAAAGCGAAAATTGGGTTACGCAGCTTTAAACGTTATGGAACAGCATCTTAAAACTCATAACTTTTTTGTAGGAGAAAAATACACCATTGCTGATATAGGTTTGTATGCCTACACTCACGTCGCAGAAGAAGGAGGATTCGCTCTAACAAAATTTACGGCTATTTTAGACTGGCTCAAACGAATCAAAAGTCAACCTAAACATATTTTAATTACAGATTTATAAAAAAGTTATGCACGAAATAGACATGACCAAGGCTTTAATTTTGACAGTTAAAGATTGGTATGAATCACAACCAGAAAAACCAAAAATAGAAAAGATTCATTTAACTGTTGGACAATTTACCTGTGTCGAACCTCTGGGTTTGCAATTTGCTTTTGAGGCTCAAACCCGCAATACTTTTTTAGCAGGAGTAGAACTTGTTATTAAAGATGTTCCTTTAATTGCATTTTGTCATAGTTGCCAACAAGAATATAAACCTGAAATTGGGCTGCAATATAGTTGTCCTGATTGTAAGTCGCCAATGAATGATATTAGATATGGTCGAGAATTAAAAATAGATCGCCTTGAATATTCTGCAATTAACAATCAACATTTATCTATCAGCAATTAATCAAAAATGCACCAAACATTTGACGCTGCAATTGAACTAAATTTACTCCACGCCAACCAAGAAGGCGCAGATCACAACCGCCAACACTTTGACAAGTGGGGAATTACTTGTCTTAACATCATGAGTAGTCCTGGCGCAGGAAAAACTGTTCTTCTTGAACAAACTTTAAAAGCTTTAAAAGCTAAATTAAACATTGCCGTAATTGAAGGAGATATGACCACTCAATTAGATGCCGATCGCCTTCGTAAATACAATGTTCCAGTAATTCCTATTAATACAGGGCGTTCTTGTCATTTGGATTCCAAAATGGTTGCAGGAGGCATCCATATTTTAGAACATCAGTATCAACCTCAAAATCTTGATTTAGTACTAGTAGAAAACGTAGGTAATTTAGTTTGTCCTGCTGAATTTGAAGTAGGAGAACACGGTAAAGTAGCCTTATTAAGCGTTACTGAAGGTGAAGACAAACCGCTTAAATATCCAGTTATGTTTCGCGAAGCCGATTGTTTATTAATTACTAAAACAGATTTAGCTCCCTATTTAGATATAGACCTCGATCGCATTACTTTTAATATTAAACAAATCAATCCTCAAGTTACGATTATTCCTCTTTCTGCTAAGACAGGAGAGGGTTTGGAAACCTGGTTAGATTGGGTGCAATCAGTAATTTGTATCCCTTCAGGTACAAAAGCAAAACATAAGGAGCAACAAAAAGAAACCAAGATTTAATTATTAAATTTTAGCTTGAAGAACTCAGCTTCGGCAATTGATTCAATCTCAATTCTCAAAACTAACTAGGCAGAGCAATCAGCAAATTGATCTAGCTTCCCTGTCAATAAAAAGAATGCTACGAATTTACTAAAAGTCAAAATTCTGAATTCAGAGTTTTTTACCTACTACCTACTACCTACTACCTACTACCTACTACCTACTACCTAAAAACCGTTCTATTGGTAGCAAACATTTAAGTATTTTATATAAATTCGCTCAACAAGTCTTTTATAACTTCTAATAAACAGTATAAATATTATGAAAATTCGCTCAATTTTAGCCTATTTTATTATTTTTGTCCTGAGTGTAAGTGTTGTTGTTGGTTGTAATCCAGCTACTTCGATTAAAACAACTACTGACTCCGATTCTCCCACTGCCACTAGTGAGGCTGCACTCACTTTAGGGTTTAGTGCTTGGCCTGGTTGGTTTCCTTGGCAAGTTGCTCAACAAGAAGGAATTTTTAAAGCTAATAATGCTGCGGTAGAGCTTAAATGGTTTGATGGTTATTTAGAATCCATTAGTGCTTTAACCGCAGGACAGATTGATGCTAATAGTCAAACTTTAAACGATACGATTAGTAGTGTTTCTGGCGGTGCAGACCTAGCGATAGTTTTGGTTAATGATAACTCCACTGGTAACGACAAAATAATTGTCAGTGAGGGAATTAATAGTGTTGCTGATTTGAAAGGGAAAAAGATTGCTGCTGAAGAAGGCACAGTCGATCATTATTTATTATTATTAGGGCTAGAAAAAGAAGGTTTATCCGCAGAAGATATTGAGTTTGTACCTCTAGAAACGGGACAAGCAGCTACAGCCTTTGTTGGTAGTCAAGTTGATGCTGTTGCCGTATTTGCTCCTTTTACCACTCAAGCCTTAAAACGACCTGGCAGCAAAGAATTATTTAGTTCCAAAGACTTTCCTGGCGCAATTTCCGATCATTTAGTGTTTTCTCGTCAGTTTGTCGAGGAAAATCCCGAACAAGTGCAAGCCGTTGTCGATTCTTGGTTTGCCACCCTTGATGCGATCGAGCAAAACCAAGAAAAAGCCCAGCAAATCATGGCAAAACGGGCAAATGTAAGCGTCGAAGAATATCAAGATTATGCCGATGGTACGACCATCTTTTCGATAGAAGACAATCTTAAAGCTTTTGAACCAAAGCAAGATGTTACCTCTTTACAGTTTTCAGCCCAGAAAATTAGCGACTTTCTAGTTCAAGCTGGTTTGGCAGCACAAGTCCCCGATCTTAGCAATATGTTTGACGATCGCTTTGTTAAAGCTTATGCAGCAAAAAATAAAGGTTCTTAAATTAAATAACTAAAATCATGAATCAACATACTAACCAAAGATCGATTCAATCGTTTATTAAGCCCAAAACCATGCTCTGCTCGAACCCCTGTTTGGCTTAATGCGCTATATGCCAGCCCCCGCTTTTATTCCTCTATTGATTTTATATTTAGGTATCGGGGAAGAACCAAAAATTATGCTGATTTTTATTGGGGTCTTTTTCTTTAACTCCCTAATGGTTATGGATACGGTTAAGTTTGTCCCCAAAGAATTAATTGAAGCTACTTATATGTTAGGTGGCGATCGCTGGTCAGCTTTAAAACAGGTAATTTTGCCTTATGTCTTACCAGGAATTATTGATGCTTGCCGAATTAATTTAGCAGCAGCTTGGCAACTAGTAATTGTCTCAGAATTAATTGCTGCTACTCAAGGGTTAGGTCGTCGTATTAGCGTTGCTGGCAGATTTTTAAAAACCGATGAAATTTTTGTTGGCTTAATTGTGATCGGGATTATCGGTCTGATTTTCGATTTACTCTTTCAATATTTTTTAAGAGTGAGTTGTAAGTGGGCAAGTCAGAAACGATAAAGATTTCAGTCATTTTTATAGATCACTACGAAACCTTAAGCTTAAGTTAAACATGTCAATGTTTATTAATATATTGTTACATATGTGTTAAGGTTATTTACATAAGTTAATTAACACAGTTAAACATTATGACTACTATTTCTGACGAAAACGGAATTCTCAATAACTTTGCCAAAGAGCCAGCTATGTATTACGCTGAAGCTCCTTCCTCCCAAGATAAACGTGGCTATGTGATCTGGGGAGCGATCGCTTTGTTGGTCGTTATAGCTTCTATCTCTACTGCTGCTGTGGTTAGCTAGAGACTAGCTAGCAACCGTCTTTTAATCAATAAGGCTTGATAGTTTAAAACTAAGTGTTTTACTCAAATACTCATAAATTTAAGACCAAAAGAATTGATGTTTCCCAGCTTATCAGCGAGTATAAATTGGGCAAGCGTGATTTTTCTCAGGTTAGCTTAACCCAAGCCTCCCTAAATGATCTCAATTTAGTGGGGGTTAAACTATGGCGTGCTAATTTAGCTGAAATTAATTTTAGCCGTACTGTATTGAGCAATGCTGACTTATCGCAAGCTAATCTGTTTAAAACCATGCTGTGGAGAACAGATTTTCAGCGGGCAAACCTAGAGCAGGCTAAATGTAACGCTGCTTTTTTGATCTGCGCTAATTTAAGTCAGGCTAATTTACGTCAATCAATGTTCCGCGACGCAGAGATGCGTCTTGCCTGTTTAGTGAATGCTGATTTGCAGGGAGCAGATTTATCCTGGGCAAATCTAAGCTATGCTGATTTAAGTTCGGCAAATTTGCAGGGAGCTAATCTGAGGGGAGCTATACTTACTGGAGCTAACCTAACCAAAGCAAACTTAAGCAGCACCAACTTAGAAGAAGCTGTATTGTCAGGTACGAATTTAAGCCAGGCTATTTCACCCAGAGCAAAAACACTTTGTCTCTCTGTGAACAAATAAATTTAAGCTAAAATTATTAGACCAAAACTATTTTTGGCTTAAGTTTAAGTATTTCGTTACGTTCATATAAAACACTTATCCCTAAGAAAGTTTGATCTGCTCCATAGGTGACAAGATAATGTTCTGGAGTGAATACAGATATCACCTTACTGCTGCTGACAGCCTGATTTAAATCTATCAGTTGCCCCTGACACCAACGCTTAGAATCATCCACAGAAAGGACAAAAGTGTCTAGATGGTTTAAAAGTAGGTTAGGGTTAATTAGCTCAAGGGTTTGCTGATTTAGTTTATGCTCAAGATCGGCAAAGGTCAGACTATTTTCGAGGAACATTCCACAGCTTTGGATTCGCACCAAATTCGCTAAAGTTCCTCCAACTCCTAACTGTGTTCCCAAATCGCGAGCGATCGCCCTAATATAAGTACCAGGACCACAATGGATCTCTACCTCTAATTCACAAAAATCCTGATGAGTAATATTGAGCAGTCTTAGCTCGCTGATCGTTACTTTTCTCGCCTCTACTGTTATTTGCTCTCCTTTGCGAGCCAAATCATAAAGTTTTCTTCCTTTTTGCTTAATGGCGCTGTAAATTGGCGGAACTTGCTCGATTGTGCCAATAAAACCCTGCAAGCGCTCAACAATTTGCTCTTGGTCTATGTTAAAGCGATCGACTTGCTGAATTACTTCTCCATCCAAATCGTCGGTAGTAGTTGTTATCCCTAGACGAATACAAGCACGATAAGCTTTGGCAGTAGGTAAAAACTGTAACAAACGGGTAGCTTTACCGACGGCGATAGGCAGAACTCCTGTTGCTGCGGGGTCAAGCGTACCCCCATGACCAATTTTGCGGGTGTTTAAAAGTTTACGTAACTTAGCAATACAGTCATGAGAGGTAAATCCAGCAGGTTTATTGAAATTAACAAAACCAAACATGATTATCATCAATAATTGCCTCTCCAGTGACCAACAGTCATTTTAGCTGAAGCTGAAGCAGACCTCTAACTAAAATCCAAATGTAAACTAAAATAAGATCTATTTACAAATTGAAATGCCGTAAGTTTAAGATAAATAATATAGTTGACACTTACAAAAACAGCCCCTAGTTTAGGGTTATCTCTTAACAGTTATTGCTGAGAAAATCTGTAAATATATATACTATTAATAATAATAGTTATAATTTATTTAGTTGGTATCAATCTATTGTGATCATTGGCTATGGTTTAGCTCGATGCCAATAATATAATTTAGATTTTAATCCCACAGCAAAACTGAGCATTTTATCTTACCCACTAAAATCACTTAACACTTGGCAGACTCTAGAGTCATCAGCGTTCAATGAAATCGAACTTAGAAGTCAAACAATATCATTTGCAGGTTAAAACTGAACTGGAAGCTTTGAAAGAAGTATTGCAGTGGTTTGAAGGCTTAGTTTTTCCTCTCGTTCCCCAAAAAATGGGCTGGCAGTGCGAAGTCGCACTGGTTGAGGCGTTTACCAATGCGGTACGCCATGCTCATCAAGATCTCCCCGAAACTACACCCATTGACCTAGAAGTAAAGCTGTTACCCAACTTTTTGGAAATGCGTATTTGGGATCAGGGACAACCTTTTGATATCAAGGAAAAACTACGTAAGAGTGAAAGAGAAGCTGGCTTGATGGAAAAAGAAGGAGGAAGAGGTTTGCAGTTTATTAAAAAACTAACTGATGAACTGCAATACCTCAATCTACCCAACCAGCGCAACTGTCTGGTAATGCGGAAGCATTATGCTTAAGTTCAGCTAGATTTCATCGAAAGCTCGTTCAATTAATCTCCTAGCAAGAGTTTGAGTTCCTGTATGCTCATAGTAGTTAGTGGAGACATCGATAAAGGCAGCTACATAATCTAGCTTGTTATCAGAAAATTCTAAAAATCCCTGGAGGTTTTTCATAACTTTTTCTGGAGACAAATTTTTGCTGTTGACAAAATCAGCCATCCAGCCCTTTACCGACCCAAAACTTTCACCAATAAAGTCTAGTTTTCCTTTGGAGTTACCACCTGGAATAGATTCTGATACGCCTTGGAAAGTAGAGTTAGATTCTAAATCTTTAGGACCAATTCCACTAAGGGTTGACTGGGCTTTTAGAATAAAATCTGGGCCGAGGGGAATTAACCCATCAACACAAACTAAAGCTGCCATCCGCATTAAGGATTCACCGCTATAGTCTCCTAATGCACCCACGAAATCGCCAATGCTATCACCAGGAATACCGTTGATCTGACAGAAAGCTACCAACTCAACTACTAACTTAATTGATAAATCTAAAGCTTGAGCCTTTTCAGGATTAGGCGTAATTTTACTGAGCAAACCACCAACTAAAGGAATTTTATTACCCACTTTATTCGCCAAAGCAGCAGAACCTAGAGCCTTATCTGAACGATCTACCATTTGATAAAGCCACATTGCCCGACGGTATCCTTGAGACTTATCATTGTAAAGCCAGACTGCGCGATCGCCGATCTGTTGAATCAACTCTTCATCAGTTTCTCCTGTTACTTTGCGAATTGTGTCAACAAAACCAACCGTATTTTCCCATTCGCCAGGAACGATGGAGTCTAGGGATTTTAACATCATGGTCGTGATGTTATTCTGGGGGAGATTATCTACCAGTTCAAAAATAGAATCGCTCACTGCTTGCTCCTTAAATATATATTGGCATTAGAATTCATCAAGGCTACTTCAGCTTTGATAAACCTCGAAGATCAAATTTACTCAGCCAGGCTTGACGATCGCTTTCGCTAAAGGAAGAATCTTTGGAGCGAATTTTAACCTGATAGCGATCTCCAACTAAAACAGCCGTGCCTGAAGTGCCTTGTGTTACTGCGGGATATCCGCTAATTTTACTGCTGCTCTCTTTAAACTTAGCTATTGCACTAGGATTGTTGGTAGTATCAGAAATAGATAAAATAGCAATTTCTTTTCCTTCTGCTTTTAATTTGGCTTCAGCAAAACCTTTTTTTTCCTGAGAATAGATGCGTTCATACTGGCTATTACCGTCGGGAAAATAACGATTAAACGTCCCGCCAGATTGAGAAGTATCAACAACTGCCGTTGCGCCTTTGCTAGTGCTTTGCTGCTGTGCGTCATCAAAGCGTGAGGGAGCTTGCTGACTACAAGCAGTGAATAGTAGGCAGCTTGATAAAATAAGCGCCACCAGATATTTGCGTAAACTAATCATCTTGAGTTTATTTACCTAGATTACTGAACTTAATTTTCGGACTTCGGGTTAGACATTGAGACTAAAATGATTCAATCTTTTACAAAAAGTAATTATTTGTTGCTTGATTAATTAATAGTTTATTGATGTTATGAGTTGATAATCAAATGTTAGCAGCTATTTAAACCAGATAATTTTTATTTGTATCGTTTAAATAAACAAAATTAGCAATAACTCAACTGTTACCCAAAATAATTCAATGTCTAACTAATAGTTAGCGATCAACAATTAATCTATCCGTCCTCTAAAAGTAGCGCATCTATCTAGAGCATCATTAAAATGTTAAACTAAACCTCATAATTGCTATTATCAGCAGAATTTTGTCATTATGCGCGATCGCGTTATTAACTGGTTGCAAAAAAATGTTTCAACCCATCGCCTACAGCATATCTTAGGAGTAGAATCCACCTGTATTAATTTGGCTCGTTGTCATCAATTGGACGAGCAACAGGCAGCTCAAGCTGGTTTAATGCACGATTTAGCCAAGTTTTTTTCGCCTCAAAAACTGCTGAAAATAGCAGCCGAAGTCCATTTGCCCGTAGACGAAGTTTGTTTAAACTATCCTCATCTGCTTCATGCCGAAATTGGCGCAGTGGTAGCTCAACGGGAATTTAAGGTTAAAGATCCTGAAATTTTGACGGCAATTGCCAATCACACTTTGGGCGCGCCCGAAATGAGCAAACTTAGCTGTGTAGTTTTTGTTGCCGATGTCTTAGAGCCAAATCGAGGGGATAGCAATCGATTAGCAGCAATGCGCCTTGTTGCCCAGGAAAATCTTTACAAATGTGTGCAGCAGACTAGTGATTATTCATTAGAATATTTATTAAGTAAGCAGAAAATTATTCATCCCCGCACTATTTTGACCAGAAATTGGGCTTCAGAGCAAGCTAAATTAAGTTCATCTTAGTTTCAATTACAACCAATAGTAAATTCTTGATTAATCAATTAACAACACCTAAATAACATCATATCTGCATGAGTAAATCGTTTGAACCAGCTACTGCTACCCAAAACCAATCTTTAACTAAATCAATCATTGAGCCTCAAGAACTAGCGCTAGAGATTGCTGATGCTGCTGAAGACAAAAAAGCAGCGGATATTGTTTTGCTCAAGGTGAGTGACGTATCCTACTTAGCTGACTACTTTGTGATTATTACAGGATTTTCTCGCGCTCAGTTAAACGCGATCGCCGAATCTATTGAAGAACGTCTTGAAGAAAAATATAATTTACACCCAGTCAGAATTTCGGGCAAAAGGGAAGGAGGCTGGGTTGTTCAGGATTACGCCGACGTGATTGTACATATTTTTCTACCTGAAGAGAGAGAATATTATAATTTAGAAGCATTTTGGGGACACGCCGAGCGCCATGAATTTGATCAGCCTAGTTAATCCTATTCCTCAGCATGAATAAATCTACCGTTAATTTTTGTCCTGTTCCCTTAGAACAGCAGCCGATCTACGAATATGAGAAGCTTAAGGAATCTTGGTTATTTGACTGGGGAATTTTGGCGATGGGGCAGTATAACCGTAAAGTAGCTTGGGTGGCTTTTTGGAGTCTGATTTTAGTAACACCTTTATCCATGTCGCTCTTTACTCCAGCTAAACAACCTCTAGAATTTGTCTTATCCAGTTTAATGGGAATTTCTGTATTAACTGGACTATTTTTGTCACGCATTTATTTGGGCTGGCAATATGTCAAAGATCGCCTGAAAAGCGATCGCATTTTTTACGAAGAGTCTGGTTGGTACGATGGACAAACTTGGCTCAAGCCCAGCACTATGTTAAACCGAGATCTCTTAGTTGTTAATTATGAAATAGAGCCAATTCTGCAAAGATTACATAAAACCTATGGCTTAATTGCAGCACTTTTCGCCCTCTCTAGCCTGATCTGGCTAATTTTTGGCTGATTTTGTAATACTCGATACAAATCTACATCAAGCGTACTAGAATACTAATTACCCATTATTTAAGATTGCATGACTAGGGGAAAAAGAACCCAGACACCTTTACTCGAAGTACATTTGCTAAGAGAAGGCATTTTAGAGTCTTCTCACCAGGTGGAAGCAACGGTTTGTGACAGCAAAGGACGAGTACTGTTAGTGGCAGGTAACTCTGAATCATCTGCCTTTATTCGCTCGGCATTGAAACCTTTTCAGGCTCTGGCTGTAACTACAACAGGAACAATCCAAAAGTATGGCTTGAGCGATCGCGATTTAGCCATCATCTGTAGCTCTCATCAAGGAAAAATTGAACATGCTCGACAAGCATTCAACATTTTATGGCGTGCGGATGTTGACCCTCTAGCTCTACAATGCCCCATCCCTACTGGCAGAAAGAATCGCTTAGAGCATAATTGCTCTGGTAAACATGCGGGAGCTTTAGCAGTCTGCCAAAATTTGGATCTGCCCCTCCACAATTATATTAAGCATTCTCATCCAGTACAGCAGCTAATTCTGGGCAAAATTTCTGAGTTGCTAGGAATGCCAGGCGCAGAATTGCTGGGCGCACAAGATGACTGTGGAATGCCTACTTATCAAATGCAGCTACAGCAGATGGCCCATCTTTATGCTCAGTTGGCAGCAGGGACGAGTTTAGACTTAGAAAGAATTACCCGAGCCATGACTTATTATCCCCGCATGATTGGGGGCGAAGGTGCATTTGATACCGAACTGATGCGTCTTAGTGAGGGCGAATTGGTTAGCAAGTCTGGAGCAGAAGGAATTCAGTGTATTGGTCGTGTTGGCGAAGGAATGGGGCTGGCAATCAAAGTTAAGGATGGCGCTAGGCGAGCTAAGTATGCCACCGCAATTCATATTTTGAAGCAAATGGGTTGGATTAGTCCTGCCATCTCCGAAATGCTCTGTGATACCTTTGTTCAGTTAAGTACTTTTACACGGTTAGAAACAGTTGGCGAAATGTCAATTCTCTAAGTTGCCTAATTTTGGCTCTCTGTTTTTAGCTGCAACCAGAGTTATTTAACTAGCTAATCTCTGCTTGGTAAGCATAGCAGGGTTTTTTCCCGCAGGTAGCTCTACTGTTTTACGCCCAGCAGCTAGGCTTTGCTCGAGAACTTCGATCTGCAAACTAACCTTGATTAAATATGAGCCAGCTTCAGCATTAATAACTTTAGCTACTTCCTCATTCAAATCTGGTCTGCTTCCTGTGATTGGATTTCTTAATACACAACGATCCCACTCATGAGTTGCTTGGGGGTCTAAATTGAGAATGTAGTACTTGTTCATCAGTAAACCTGCAATTTAACTAGTACTATTTTATCACTTAGTTGAACAAAAAATCAACTTTAATTTTGTTTAGTCAGCAACAGCATAATCTGAATTTTTGCCACATAAAATAAGAATGATGCTTGATTTCAGGAGAAAGCGAATGAGAGAAGCTACAGGATTGAAATGGTTTAGACAAGTTGCGATCGCTTTTATCGGTGCAGGAGCGTTAATTTTTTTGACTCCTAGTCGAGTTTTAAGTTCAGAAAAGGTTATTTTTACCGATGGTGGATTAAGCCAATCAATTTCTCTAGAAGAGTTGCAAGATTTTGCCGACACAGGAAAGGTTTCTCCAGCATTAAATACTTTATTGAAACATGGTAAACAAAATCCATTTGTAATGCGCCGCATTTTGAGACAAGAATTTCCTGCCAACAATAAGCTCATCTCAGATTTACTTAATACAATACCAGGAGAATACGTCTTATCTCAGACAGGAAATGTAGTCAGTTCTAAAACCGAAGTAGCAAATGTAACGGCTTTGCGGGGAGCATTAGTCACCTCGGCTAGCGATAATAATTTAATCTCTTTAATTGAACTTTTAGAAAATTACCCAACGCCAGAGGTCTATGTCAACGGTAAAATTTTAGCCAAGCTGCGCACAAATTTCGTTCACTTTGTAGAAGGGAGCAGTCAATATATTAATATTCCTTTAAGTCTACTAGATAAAGATACTATAAAAAGGCTATCAAAAATTTAAAGAATATGAGAGAATATACGCAATTTAATAATGTTTGAGTTAAAAACAAATCCAACATTAAGTATATAAGTATAAATTAAAATAGCAGCTTAAACTGATTACTTTTGACAATATATAAGGTTTTTAAAATTACTATTCAAAGCGTGCTAATAAATATCTTTTGGCACAATTTATTATATCCATTGAAGGATAAAAAATAAGACTTTAGCTAAGAAAATAATTTATTGAAAATACATGAAGAAGTTTTCCTTGAATTGTGTCCTAATTGGAGAAGGAAATTTATTAACTGAGTGTGCTGAAATACTAATTAGGAACAATTATCAAGTCAGTGCAGTCATATCTACCGATCAAGCGATCGCTCGATGGACAGCAAACCGTAATATTCTTTATTTTAAAAATCTTCGGCAATTTCAACAAATATCTTCTCCAGCTCAATATGATTATCTATTTAGTATTGTCAATCACACTATTTTAAATCAAGAAATTCTCAATTTAGCCAAGACAGCAATTAATTATCACGATGCACTCTTACCAGCTTATGCTGGAGTAAATGCCACTTCCTGGGCGATTATCAACGGTGAAAAACAACACGGGATTACCTGGCATGAAATGAAGCTAGAGGTGGATACTGGGAAAATATTAAAGCAGGTAAAAATAGAGCTTGAGCCTTCAGAAACCGCCTTAACTCTTAATGCCAAATGTTATCAGGCAGCAATTGTTTCTTTTCAAGAATTGGTTGAAGAATTAGCAACTAAAAAAATAACTTTTAAGTCTCAAAATTTACAACAGCGTAGTTATTTTTCGCGACACCAAAAACCTCCAGCATTGGGCATAATTGATTTTAATGCTTCAGCTACAGTAATTGATAATTTAGTTAGAGGTTTAGATTTTGGTAATTATCCCAATCCTCTAGCTACAGCAAAACTAGTTTTAAACTCCACTTCAGGTCTAGACTATGTAATTGTGACAAAAGTTACAGTGTTGAATACCTTATCTTCACAATTGCCTGGAACAATAGTTAAGATTGAAAAACAAAGGTTAATTGTCGCTACAGGCAGCCAAGATATTGCCCTAGAAACTATTGTCAGTCAACAAAAACAAACTCAATCAATCGCTGAATTAGTTGCCAATTATCAATTAGAAATAGGACAAAAGCTACCAGAAATCGACGCTCAATTGATAGCTCAATTAGTTAAACTTGAAAGCGAAATTGCACCATCACAAACCTATTGGGTCAAACAATTATCGAAGTGCCGACAGTTAACTTTACCTTTTGAGCAAATACCCATAGCTTCGGCACAGAATAACTGCAATAATTATCGCCAAGTTAAGTTACCTCTAAGCTCAACAGTTACTAATTTGCTGCAAGATTCTTTGGCAGTTAGCATTGCTGCCTTCGCGATTTATTTAGCTCGTTTGAGTGGCAATAATCGCATCAGTCTGGGATTTGATCGGCTCACTAGCGATCTTCATGCTCCTTGGTTCGCTCGATATGTACCCTGCAATTTAAGCATTAAACTCGAACAGGATTTTACTAATGTCTTAAAAACAGTAACTAATAAACTGAGGCTTAACCAACAACATCAAACCTATTCAACCGATATTATGGTTCGATGTCCCGAACTTGTTGCTCGACAAACTAATTTTTCAGTTGCTGTAACTCAACTAAGTCGAGATGCCTTATCCCCAGAAAATTTGATCGTTGCCGATCTCACTTTAATTATTGACCGACAACAAGCAGAATACTTTTGGTCTTATAACACTCAGCTATTTTCAGCACAAATTATTGAGACAATGATCGAGCAATGGACGATCTTGTTAGTAGCAATTGCTCTTCACTCGCAATGTCCCGTCGCTGAACTGCCTTTAATATCTACCTTTGAGCGTCATAAAATCTTGGAGGAGTGGAACGATACTAAAAGTAACTATCCCCAATGCTGTCTTCATCAACTATTTGAAGCAAAAGTAGCCGAACATTCTCAAGCCGTGGCTATAGTTTGCCAAGGGAAATACTTAACCTATGGAGAATTAGAGCAAAAAGCCAATCAATTGGCTTGTTATCTGCAAAGTTTGGGAGTTCAAGCCGAAACCTTAGTTGGAATCTGCCTCAATCGTTCCTTAGAAATGATTATCGGTCTATTTGCCATTCTTAAAGCAGGTGGCGCTTATTTACCTTTGGACCCGAATTATCCGACGGCGAGACTGACCTATTTATTAGACGATGGTGGAGTAGGGATTCTGTTAACTCAAGGTAAATTACTCGATCGCTTACCCGAAACCTCAGCCAAGGTTGTTTGTTTAGATCAAGACTGGCAGGAGATCTTAGCGGTCAATAACCAGCCTATTAGCAATGTCAATAGTCATAATTTAGCTTATGCGATTTACACTTCTGGGTCGACGGGAAATCCCAAAGGAGTCGAAATCGAACATCACAGCGTGGTTAACACCTTATTTGATATTGAACAACGTTTTAAAATTAGCTCTCAAGATAGCGTTTTAGCAGTATCTTCCTTAAGCTTCGATCTGTCGGTATACGATATTTTTGGATTGTTGGGATCGGGTGGTAGGGTGATTATTCCTCAGCCCGAAAATTGCCCCAACCCAGAACACTGGCTAAAATTAATCATCCAAGAAAAAGTCACTATTTGGAATTCAGCCCCAGCTTTGATGGAACTGCTGCTCGACTATATCATGACGAATCAGCGGACATTGCCTCAATCTCTGCGCTTAATTTTACTGAGTGGCGATCGCATTAGTCCACACCTGGTAATACAGCTACAAACCCTTAACCCACAACTACAAATTATTAGTTTAGGAGGGGCAACAGAAGCATCAATTTGGTCAATTTATTATCCTATTAAGAACTTAGCTCCCTCGACCAAAACGATTCCTTATGGTCGTCCGCTTAATAACCAATCTTTTTATATCCTCGATCCAAAATTACAGTTAGTGCCAATTGGAGCGACGGGAGAACTTTATATTGGTGGAGTTGGTGTAGCCAGAGGTTATCTGCATCGGGAGCAATTAACCGCCAGTAAATTTATTCTTGATCCTTTTAGTAATTGGGCAACAGCTCGTCTCTACAAAACTGGAGATTTAGGACGCTATCTCGAAGATGGTAATATCGAATTTTTGGGGCGTATTGATAATCAAGTAAAAATTCGCGGCGTTAGAGTCGAACTAGGCGAAATTGAAGCCACTCTATCACAATATCCAGGAATCACAGAAACTATTGTGGCGATCGCGAATCGAGCAAAGGGTATCGCTTCTGATAATTCCGAACAGACAACTATAGTTGCTTATTGTGTTTCAAAACTAAAATCAATAACTAGCAAACAACTACGCGACTTTCTCAAAACTAAATTACCTGAGTACGCAATTCCAGCGACGTTTGTTTTTTTAGACTCTGTGCCTTTAACTCCTAATGGCAAAATCAACCGTCAAGCGCTACTTGAACTACCATTAAATCAGCTAGAAACAGAAAATGATTTTCTCCCGCCTCAAGATACCTTAGAATGGCAGTTGAGTCAGATTTGGTCGCGAATTTTAAATGTTAAACCGATTGGTAGAGATGATAACTTTTTTGAATTGGGAGGTAATTCCTTATTAGCGTTACGCTTGTTTGAGCAAATTCAAACCACCTTTGGTAAAAATTTACCCTTAGCGACGCTCTTTCAAGCACCGACTATTGCCCAATTAGCTAGCTTAATGCTAGAGCAAGGATGGTCTGCTTACTGGTCTTCTCTGGTGAGTATTCAACCCCATGGTGATCAGTCTCCTTTATTTTTGGTCCATGCCGTTGGCGGGAATGTATTGGGTTACCGATGGTTAGCCGAAGCGTTAGGAACAGATAGACCTATTTATGGGCTACAGGCAAGAGGTTTGGATGGTCAACAAACACCACTAACTTCAATTAAAGAGATGGCTGCTAGCTACCTTGAAGAAATCAAACTAATTCAACCCCAAGGACCTTATTTTTTAGCAGGACACTCTTTTGGTGGTTTCGTAGCTTTTGAAATGGCACAACAACTTGTCCAACAAGGAGAAACAGTCGCTTTTCTGGCCCTATTTGACTGTTTTGGACCCAATGACCACGATAAATCTACATTGGCACAACGGTTAGGGATTCACATAAATAATTTAAGCGCATTATCATTAAGGGAAAAACTAGCTTATTTCACAGACCGATTTGAATATATTTTACAATCTAAAATGCCTTTTGCTTGGCAACAGAGATATTCTAAACTAGCCAATTTAATGCGTTCTCCAGAACAAAGGTTGATCGCTCAAATTCAAAATATTAACTTGCAGGCAAAAGAACAATATACACCTACTGTTCATGAGGGAAAATTAACTCTTTTTCGCGCTCAAGCTAGACAGGTTAACGGTTATTTCGATCCCGATGGAGGTTGGCAAGGACTGGCATTGGGCGGAATTGATGTTTATGAAGTTCCTGGCACGCATACTAGCTTATTACTTAAGCCAGAAAATGCCCAGATACTTGCAGGAAAACTCAAAGCCATTCTGGCAAATTTTACGCTAAACCTCAGCGGGATGAGCTAGCTATAGTCATTTCAAATAACAACCAGACGATCTCTGAGAAAATTAGTAAGTAGCCCTTTAGGACACCTTCGGATAAGCTTCGCCCTAAAGGATTAGCTGGCGCGTCCGTCCTTCGCGTCGCGGAGTGGAATGACTATAAAATGAGACAAGTCAAATTGAAGCGTAATTAGTGTATTGGTCACTATACTAAAAATCTTAGATATATTGATATATTAAATATAAAAATTTTATATGCTGACATATTCAGAAGAACCTCTCAACGCCAAGCCCATCTCTGCTGAAGAATTAAAAAAGCAAGAGCGGATGCGTGATGTTACCTTGTTGTTGCAGCAAATTGTCGAACGAGAAGAAGTAGCTTTAAAACTGATTATTGATAGTTTGATCGATGTGGGTTCAATTAATTATGCTAACAAAAAGCTGCACAACCCACCGCTAAATAAGATGATGAAGGTATTGGTAGGTTATATCAAACCAGTTGCGCGTCTGGCTGCTTTATTTTGGCTCAAGCGCAATCTACCTAATTTACTCACTGCTTGGTTGGAAGCTAAAGTTTCGTTTGAACCCATACCTATTAATGAAAGCGAAGCTTTAACAGGAGATTTGGAGAAAGTACCCTCAAGTGAAGTTCAAGCTCCTGATGAACCAGTAAACACTGTGCCAAATCTCAGCGATTTGAGTTAGTTTAAAAATCTCAACAAAAAGTTAGATCTTAGAAATGCGATCGCACCTGCTCTTTAAATCAGCAACGTCTTTAAATTTTACAAATATCAACTGGCAAACAAATTGCAAAACAGGTTCTTCCTGGTGCGGATTCAACGGTAATTGAGCCACGATGACGATTTTCAACGATGCGCCGAACATTATCTAAACCCAAGCCAGAGCCTTCACCAACAGGTTTAGTAGTAAAAAAAGGTTCAAAGATACGAGACTGAATTGTAGGGTCAATACCCGTTCCTGAATCAATGATTTTGATAATGATGCGATCGCCTTTTCCTGCTGTGATAATTTCTAGGTTGCCCTTTTCTGCCATCGCTTGAATGCTGTTATCGATTAGATTAGTCCAAACCTGATTTAATTCACTCCCAAAAGCGAGTATTTTTGGTAAATTGCGATCGTAATTTCGTTTAACATTTACTCCCTGTTTGAGTTTATGGGATAAAAGTTGTATTGTATCTTCAATGCCCTGGTGAACATCTACCTGCTGTTTAGCACCTCGATCTAAATGAGCATAAGATTTCATCGACTGTACTAGGGCGGAAACTCGTTCTGCCCCACGTAGCCCTGACTGAATCATCATCATCACTTCAAAAGACAAAGCCAGCCAGCGCAAACCCATATCTCTAAGTTCAGTAGGATCGTCCCGCCAACATTCTACCAGTGGCTCTAGTAACTGTGGCTCAATCTTCCCTGCTGCTAGAGGTGCAGCCAACTTCCAGGCTTCTGCTACTCCATAGTTTTCTAACCAATCTTGCAACGCATCTTCGCGATCCATCATTGCCAAAGGATCGGCATCATGATCAGCAATAAAATTGTACCCTTCATCTCTTAGCTTGAGCCATTGGGCAGTATGTTCCTCATCTACATTGCGCTGTCCATAGACTAGGTTCATCCGCTGTAGCTCTAACATCGCTGGGGTAACATCCTTAAGCGATCGCACTACCGCAGCAGCAGGGTTATTAAGTTCATGAGCTAAACCTGCTGCTAAAGTTCCCAAAGCAGCCATTTTTTCACGATTTTGGATAAATGACTGTAAACCTTGTACCCTTTGCTGAATAGTTTTAAAAACAGTTTTTTCAAAGTCACGGCATTCATGGACTAGCTGTAAAAAATCTTCAGGCGTAATTTCATGTACTTGACAGTCGCTTAAGGCTCTAAGGGTGACGGGAACTAAATCCCCCGTCATGATCTGGATTTCCCCAAAAAAAGAGGGTGCATGATGATGTCCAATGGGCATTTCTACCCCTTCACTAAAGCGAGTGATCCCAATGCTGCCAGAGGTGAGAATTAAAAAGCCTTTATGGGTATCACCTTCTTTGACTAAAGTATCTCCTTTGGCTAGTTCTAGCTGTGTAGCGCGATCGCAAATCCAGTCTAGGCGATCGCGCTCTAACTTTTGAAATAACTCTAGTTTTAGCAGTTCTTGAACACACAGCATGGTAGTGGGTAGTGGGTAGTGGGTAGTGGGTCAATACTTCTCGTTTAACAACTAATAGAAAAACTAGAACAGTAGGGAATTGGGGCATTAGGGGATTGGGGGCTTAATCATTTCCCTAAATCCCTAAATCCCTAAATCCCTAAACGAGAAGTATTGTGAGTGTAGTTCGTATCGCCAGATTAGTAACAGAACCGATGATTCAACAAGGAGGAGGCGC
>JAAUOU010000148.1 GCA_012034765.1 Pleurocapsaceae cyanobacterium CSU_1_1
AAAATATATCGAGAATCAAAACGTACCAAGTTAAACCCAGCCCGTTCTTTCATCCCGACGCTGACCTATCGGTATATGCGAAGCGGTATCCTTTAGGACAGCGCGGGGCTTCCCGAACGGCGGCTAACACCAGCGACGGTTGATAAGCAATGTTCGTTTGAGACTTTATTGCGATCGCTTTTAAATGATTTCACAACGACTAAAAATATTTATTAGACTTAAAAATACTATAGTTTTAACTACTTTTAAACTCTGTATGACTGAATTACTTCAACAAGTTATTGCTCAAATTGAAAAGCTTTCACCAGATAAACAAGATGCGATCGCATCTCGGCTTCTAGCAGAATTACAAGACGAAGAACAATGGGACACCCGTTTTGCTGCTACGACTGACGAACAGTGGGATCGGATGGCTGCAATGGTGCGCCAAGAAATCGAGGGAGGTAAAACTGTTCCACTTGATGAAGTTTTTCCAACCTAAAAATGAAATCAAGTGCTACTAAAACTTTTCGTAAGCGACTGAGTGAACTTCCTAAATCGATTCAAGAACAAGCTGTTAAAGCTTATGCGCTGTGGAAAAAAGATCCTTATCATCCCAGTCTTCAATTCAAACGAGTCAGTCAACGACAACCGATTTATTCTGCTCGTGTCACCATCAGCTATCGTGTTCTAGGCTTATTAGAGTCCGATCATATCTATTGGTATTGGATTGGCACACATGATGAGTATGATAAGTTGCTGAAACGGATATAGCTAGTTTGAACGACTCAAATTATGATTGAAAGTAATAATATAAACGATTCCTTTGCTTATCAATTTTCTCAACGTCGCGGTAAGCATCGAATTTATATCGGTATGTCTCCAGGAGTGGGTAAAACTTATCGTATGCTACTGGAAGCTAAATGTTTATTGGCAGAAGGTATTGATGTTGTTATTGGGTTATTAGAAACTCATGGTAGAGAAGAAACTGCCGAAGCTGCAAAAGGTTTGGAATTAATTCCCCGCCAGCAAATTAAAAGAGGCAATAATACCTTAACCGAAATGGATACAGAGGCAATATTCTCCCGTCAACCACAATTAGTATTAATCGATGAATTAGCTCATACTAATGTACCAGGTTCACAGCGAGAAAAACGCTATCAAGATGTAGAGGTAATTTTAGCAGCAGGGATTGATGTTTTTTCTACGGTTAATATTCAACACCTAGAGAGTCTAAATGATTTGGTAGCTAAAATTACTGGAGTAGTAGTTAGAGAAAGGGTTCCAGATCGTTTATTAGATGAAGCTGACGAAGTTGTAGTAGTTGATATTACTCCAGAAACTCTACAAGAACGTCTTAGGGAAGGAAAAATCTATACTCCCGACAAAATTGAGCAATCTTTACAGAATTTTTTCCAACGACATAATTTAGTTGCGCTGCGAGAATTAGCCCTCAGAGAAATAGCCGATAATCTTGAAGAAATTGCCGAATCTACCACCCCAAAAGATAAATACTGTAGCATTCAAGAACGAGTTTTAGTTTGCATTTCTACTCATCCTAATTCATCGCATTTATTAAGAAGAGGGGCAAGACTTGCTAGTCAAATGCGATCGCGCCTCTATGTTTTATATGTTAGTAACCCAGATCGCTTTTTAACCAAAGAAGAAAGTTTGTATTTAGAAATGTGCCAACACCTATGCGAACAATTTGGCGGTGAATTTATTCGGGTTGAAAGTCATAACATTACTCAGCGATCGCCCAAACTGCTAAGAAGTATTATATTACTCAAATAGTATTAGGACAAACACAGCGATCGCGCTGGCAATTGTTTTTGCGTAGTTCACCAGTACAAGAGTTACTTAAAGTTCTTCACGATGTCGATTTACATATTATTTCAACGAATAACTTATCCTCAAATTAAGTCTTGGAATAAAGAGCATTAGCTCTGTGTTCGATAATTAATCTGATTTCTTTTGTATTACGTAAAAAGTATTTTATAATAAATGACTCATGTAAAAGGAAGAAAAGATGGGTCTTAAAGAACAGATTGGAGAAGACATCAAAACGGCAATGAAAGCCAAGGATAAGCTGCGCTTACAAACGGTGCGGGGAATTAAGAAGGCAATTTTAGAAAAAGAAGTAGAACTGCGTCCCCAGGGTCAAGACAGCCTAACTCCAGAACAGGAAATCGAATTGCTTTCCCAACAGGCAAAACAACGCCGTGATTCGATTGAACAGTTCACCAATGCGGGTAGAGATGACCTAGCCGACAAAGAAAGCCAGGAATTGGCAATTATTGAAACCTACTTGCCCGAACAGGTTAGTGATGAAGAAGTAGCAAAAATTATTGATGAGCTAATCGCCTCTTCTGGTGCAACAAGCATCAAAGATTTAGGAAAAGTAATGGGTCCTGCGATGAAACAGTTAAAGGGTAAAGCCGACGGCAAGAAGATCCAAGAACTAGTTAAAAGTAAGCTTGGGTAGTTAGTTTTAATTTGGTTTTGACAAGGTGGGCGCTGCCCACCCTGGCTCATGCTTTTGGCTTAAGATAGACCAAGGCTTGTCGCCAAACTAGAGTTTCCTGGCTGTAGTGATCCACCATACAGAGAGAATCAGCGTCTTGCCAGAGAATTTTGCCGACAACCAAATCGTCAGTGACTAGCTTTAGTTCTACTTCTTGCTTGTTTTTAATATAGTTTTGAACTTGTCTTGTGCCAGGTAGTTCGGTATTAAATTCAGTCATATTTTCAGTTCTCGTATCTATGGAGGAAAAATAAAGATGGTAATCGAGTTTAGCAAATACCAAGGATTAGGCAATGATTTTATTTTGATTGATAATCGTCATGCTGCCGAACCGATCATTACTCCCGAACAAGCGATCGCAATGTGCGATCGCCATTTTGGCATTGGTGCAGACGGGGTTATTTTTGCCCTCCCAGGGAAAGCAGGCACAGACTACAGCATGAGAATTTATAATTCTGATGGTTCAGAACCAGAAATGTGTGGCAACGGTATCCGCTGTCTCGCTAAGTTTATCGCCGATCTTGAAGGAAATACTGAAGTTAATAAATCTTACCAGATTGATACTTTGGCAGGCTTAATTGTGCCGAAGCTAGAGAATAATGGAGAAGTGACGGTGGATATGGGCGAACCAGAATTATCCGCGCCCAAAATACCGACAACTCTAGCGGGGATCGAGGAAAAAGTTATCGCCCAGCCACTAGAAGTTGCCGATCGCACTTGGTTGGTTACTACCGTTAGTATGGGCAATCCTCACTGTATTACTTTTGTTGAAGATAGTGACGCGATCGCCCTAGAGCAAATTGGCTCTTTGTTTGAACATCACCCCGTTTTCCCTCAACGGACAAATACCGAGTTTATTGAGGTGGTTAAACCAGATTATATCAAGATGCGGGTTTGGGAAAGAGGAGCGGGAATTACCCTTGCCTGTGGTACTGGTGCTTGTGCTTCTGTGGTAGCAGGAGTATTAAATAATCAATGCGATCGCCTTTGCACTGTAGAGCTTCCTGGTGGATGTCTGCAAATAAATTGGTCAGCTACGGATAATCGCGTTTACATGACTGGACCTGCCCGTGAAGTATTTCGAGGACAATACTCACTGTAATTTTTGTTAGTCAACTTGAGGATTTTTAATTGTCTAAGCCATCGTCTCATAACTATTAAGAGATTACCTCATCAAGGGAATTTATCCTTAATGTAAGATAAAAAATCCCACGGCTCAACCATAAGAGCGTGGGATTGAAAAATACCACAAAACACACAAAATTCAATAACCTATCAGGGACTCTAAAACAGCTAAAAATACTTATCTGCCAGTAATTGCCTTAACTAGCTGGGCTATATTCCTGCTTGAATAACCTAGTAGAATTACTTCGTTTCTTACCTGCTATTATAAACACTTTTAGTTGAAAATATCTAGATTATATCTTGGCTTTATCATATGCTTAAAAAACATGTTCAGCTAGCTTAAAAGTGCTAGTAAGTCTATTTATCAAGGGTTTGGGTAAAGTTCTTGTGGATTGCTAGGCTTCAGCAGAGCGATTTATGTTCTTGGCTAAAATCTTTATAGCATATAGCTTTTGGCAGTAATTGTCGAAAATTATTTTTAGTTAGTTAATCAGATTTTAGCTGCTTGATATCATTACCTTAACTTGATAAAGGGGTGAGAGCAATTACAATTCAAACAGCTTAGAAATGCTTTGATTCTTAAGTTCTTATCTGATTTTTAGTTTGAGAAAGCAAGTAATCGTGGTTTTTACGGATTACTCTAATTCAGTAAAAAGTCATCTATCAAGAGGCTCATTTAAGCTACAAAATATAATGTCGTAAATAGGTTTAAGCCTTTAATTTGTTTAATGAAAATCGTTAAACTACTATCGCTGTCTCTAACAATCTTTGCCCTGATCGTTATTAATTGTTTACCCATGAGTTTTGCCCAAGGACAACAGCAAGTAATCAAAAAGAATACATTTTTTTTGAGTGATCCTTTGCTGCAATTACCGACAAAAACAACGGTAAATGTAGTTTGGTTTACAGAATTTCAGGGCGATCGCCATCTAGTTAAATATGGCAGTCAATTAGAGCAAATCGCGATCGCCACAACGACAAAACTAAGCCGAGTCCGTGAAGATCGAGACTCGCAGATTCCTAACCCTCCAGCCAAATCTCAGCGTAATATCTGGCGACATGAAGCTGTAGTTATAAATCTATCTCCTGGTGTGCGCTTGCCATATCAAGTAGTCAGCAATCAAGGAGAACAAGTCTACAATAGCGATGTCTTTACCTTGGCTGGCACACCTGTGCCAAAAACACCACTCAAAATTTTGCTCACCTCAGATCATCAGGTAATGCCCATGGTTGCGGCTAACCTAGAGCAAGTTGTTAAAACCGTTGGTCGTTTGGATGCCGTCTTTTTTCCTGGAGATTTGGTCAACGTTCCAGATCGCGCTTCAGAGTGGTTTGACGATCGCCGAGGAGGGGCATTCTTTCCTAGTCTTCAGGGTAAAGCAAACTATCAGCTAGAACATAACGGTATTACTACTACCTATCATGGTGGCGAGATCATTCAGCACGCGCCTTTGTTTACCGCAATTGGCAATCATGAAGTGATGGGCAAAGTATCAGCCGATCGCAGTTTAAAGCAAGAATTTGCTCAACCTCAACCTCGTCAGGTAGCAAAAGCAGAACTTGAGCGGTCAAATGGTTTAACCACAGCCGAATGGATTAAAAATAACTCTTTTAATACTGATACCTATGAAGAAATTTTTACTCTACCTCAAAGTGACTCAGGGGGAAAGAAATACTATGCCACTACTTTTGGCGAGATTAGATTAATTTCTCTCTATATTACTAATGTTTGGCGTAGTCCTAGCCTAGAAGCAGATGCCCAGGGTCGATATAAAGAAAGCGCAACTAGTCTCGATCGCCCGCAAGATTGGGGCTATGGACAGCATATCTTTGAAGCGATCGCCAAAGGAAGCCCTCAGTATGAATGGTTGAAGCAAGAATTATCCAGTCAGGCTTATCGTGCCGCCAAATACAAAATCGTTATGTTTCATCATCCACCTCATACTTTAGGAGGTAATATCGTTCCCCCTTATACCGATCCTCAGCCCAAGGTATCTTATGCTGAAGATGGGAAGGTAATATCTCGCTATTATGATTACCCGATCAAAGATGACTATATTATCCGCGATCTAATTCCGTTATTAGAATCCGCGGGAGTCGGGCTAGTTTATTATGGACATTCCCATCTTTGGAATCGGTTTCAAAGCGCTTCAGGAATGCACTTTCTCGAATCTTCAAACGTGGGTAATAGTTACGGCGCTCATTTAGGAGACAATAGACGAGAAATTCCGCCCTACAGCCCCCAAAATTTTGCTCCCATAGGCGATCCTAATGGTTTACAGCCCATTGTGCCGAGTCTTGCGCCTTTGACCGATAATGCGGGACAACCGCTACCCTATATTGCTAGTAATGAGATTACTGTCTTTAGTATTTTTGATACCGCTACGGGGACAGTGAGGAGCTATCGTTATGATATTCGCCAACCCGATACTCCAGCAATTATGTTTGACCAGTTTAAGCTTCGAAGTAATTAGTCTGCTGATTTGTTGAGCTTTCCAGTACGTTCCTGCGACAGTTTACTGATCTTAGCGCTGAACTGACTAATGAATTGGTCAAATCTCTGCCGATCTAGACTCTACAAGATTATACTAGACAGGTTTCAATTCAACTAAAACTTTAAAATAAGTCAATGACCATTTTACAAAGTCAAGCCAGACAAGTGTTTTACTCCAGTATTTTGCGTTTAGTTGGCTATGGCTTAATGTTAATAACGATAATTAATCTATTATTTTTGCTGATTAAAGCTGAGATCAGCCCTCTGTCGGAGTTTCAAACGATGATAGCAATTATGGAAAGAATTCCTTTTGCCTTGATGGGTATGGTCTTAATTTTCTACGGGGGAAGAAGCGATCGCTCCTTTGTAGAAGCAATTATATTTAAGTTTTTATCGTGGGTTTCCTTGATGACAGCAGTTGTTTTGATCTTAGTAATTCCTTTGAACATTAACAACAGTTGGCAGATTTATCATCAACATAACGCCACGGCTGATGGTCAGTTTGTAATGCTTAAAGATAATCTCCAGCGGTTTAAGGAACAGTTGACAGCAGCTAATTCTAAAAATGAGATTTCGGCACTCTTACAACAGCAAGCTAAACAAATAGTGAATATCCCTGAGTCGGCAAACATTGAGAAACTAAAGACAGATCTCATCGCTAATCTACAAAATAATCAAGACAACCTGAACAATCAGGAACAAGCATTTAGAGCGCAAAAACGCTCTTTGCTCTTGCAGCAATGTCTTAGATTCAATTTTGGTGCTTTAATTTCCTCTATTTTGTTTTTGATGATTTGGAAAACCACAGAATGGGCAAGATGAACAGTTGTCTGAAATTACTCTACTCATTCACACCTTTGTCCAAAAATACCCTTGTGAGACTCCCTAATCCCCTGGCTGATGCCAGTCAGGAATTTCTTTTTGGCGCGATCGCGCTACTACTAAAGCATTATCCTGAACGTCTTGAGTCACTACTGAGCCTGCTGCTACGGTGACGTTTTCCCCCAGGGTAATAGGTGCTACCAAGACACTATTAGAGCCTGTTTTAGCTCCCTGTTTAATGGTGGTGGGATGTTTTTGCTTACCATCATAGTTAGCGGTAATTGTTCCTGCACCAATATTGACGCGATCGCCTAAAGTTGCATCCCCTAAATAAGAGAGGTGCGCCATATTGCTATTTGCGCCTACAGTAGTTTTTTTAATTTCCACAAAGTTACCCACTCGGCAGCTTTCACCCAGCTTGACCCCACCTCGCAGATGAGCATAAGGGCCAATTCTAGTATTAGCAGCTATTTCAGCATCGCTGATTACCGAATATAAAACCGCAACGTTTGCGCCAATTTGGCTATTCTCAATTAGGCTACCAGGACCAATGCGACTTCCTGTGGCGATTTTAGTAGTACCCCGCAAATGGGTTTGGGGTTCTAAAATTACGTCTGGCTCAAGCTCAACCTGCTCATCAATAGTGATGCTACTAGGGTCAATCATAGTTACTCCCGCCTTCATCCAGTTATCTTTGATTCTGGTTTGTAAAATATCGTAGGCAGCTGATAGCTGTTGGCGATCGTTAATACCGCTAGTTTCGCGATAATCTTCGGCATCAAAAGCCATGACGGGGTTGAGATAATCTACAACTTCCGTTAGATAATATTCTTGCTGATCGTTATTGGTTGATAGCTTAGGTAGAGATTCTGCTAGCTTTTGCCAGTTGAAACAGTAGATCCCAGCGTTAACTCGACGATTTTGCTGTTGAGCAATGTTACAATCACGGTCTTCAATGATGTGGCTAACCAGACTATCGCTATTACAAAAAACTCGCCCATATCCTTGAGGGTTAGGCAGGTTAGCCGTTAATAATGTGGCAGCATTTTGATTTCTTTGATGAGCTTCCACCAGCTTTTGTAAAGTTTCTGGACGCAATAGGGGTGCGTCACCATTTAAAACTAATAAATCTCCCTGATATCCTGCTAAAACAGACATGACCTGCTGTACTGCATGACCAGTGCCTAACTGTTGGGTTTGTTCGACAAACTCTACTTCTGGGCGATGGCTCAACGCCTGTTTTACCTGCTCTGCGTGATAGCCAACGATCACAATCTGTCGATCAAGATCGAGTAGGCTACAACTATCAAGTACTCTTTCAACTAGCGATCGCCCCGCTAATGTATGCAATACTTTGGGTAAATCGGACTTCATGCGAGTGCCGCGTCCTGCTGCTAAGATTGCTACCGCTACCATGCTTTTTTGAGTTTAATTACTTTGTAAATCCGATTGGAGTATAGCTTTTATGGGTGTGCTTAGGCAAAATTTAAGTAAACCGCAGATCATTTTTAAGTGATTGATCGGGCTAGTAAATAGTGCTACATTTGTTTCCA